>NZ_CEZFMW010000013.1:0-42059 GCF_982993085.1 Thalassobacter sp.
GCCAGATCAAACGAGTTGTCGGTGTTCACCATCCCACCCTGCGAATAGAGCTTTTGGGTGTTAACCGCGCGCACACCGGTCCCGATTGCCAGTGCAGACGTCAGCTGCGTGCCTTCTGACGTCTGATCTCCGCCGGAGCGATGAACCTGATACAGTAGGCTTTCAAAATTAACGCGGTCACTTTTGAAACCGACAGTGTTCAGGTTTGAAAGGTTGTTGGCAATGACCTGCATCCGCGTTTGCTGCGCGTTCAGGCCCGTCTTTGCGACGTGCATGGCGTTGGACGACATTTGCCACTCCGTTGTTTATTTGTTCAGTCTAGGTTTGCAACTGATGTGCCAAACTGAACCGGAGGGGCGAAACTAATCCGTCAACCGTTGGGCAGACGCATCAATTGGCTGGTGCCTTCGTCGAGTTCCTGCGCAACCGAGATGAATTTAACGCTCATCTCAAATTGTCTCTGGTTTTCAATGTTTTCCACCAGTGCGGTGATTGTATTGACGTTGCTGTTTTCCAAGAAACCTTGGGATAGCCGTGCGCGTTGATCTGGTTCTGGCAGGATGTCGGGGGCTGCGGGACGGATGTGTCCATCCACGGATTTGATCAGTTGGGTGTTCTCCGCAACTGTCGTGGCAATGATCGGGCCGGGCACAAATGTGCCTTCGGGCAGGCCCTGAAGCTCTAGCTGAATTTGGCCTGTTTCCTCAATCACGACGCGGCGCGCATCGGGCATTTGGATGGGCTCTAGCTCTGTGTCCAATAGGCGATTGCCCGCGCCATCAATCACAAAGCGCTCCGCATCCAACCCAAAATCACCGCGCCGCGAAAGGGCTGCATCCCCGCCAGCGGTGGGGGCAATATAGAAATACCCGTCACCACGGATCGCGACATCCATCGTTTCACCGGTGCTTTGCAGTTCACCTTGCTCTGAGGAAAACAATGCGCCGTCGCTTTGCTGGCTAAACACCCGCGACCGGAACTGATCAAAGGCTTCGAGGAACTTTGCCTCACGTGTGACGGACAGATCAGCCCTGTAGCCCGGCACGTTCAAGTTCGCCATGTTCTGGGCATTAACGCTCAGTTCAGTCGAGACGTTGCGCATGTTGTTCAGCGCGATGTGGATATTACGGTCCATGTCTGCTCTTCCCTGAAAAAAGGCCCGCGCGGTGCGCGAGCCCTATGATTTACGTCCGGATATTAATGATCGTCTGGGTCAGCTGAGTGGAGGTCTCAATCGCCTTGGAGGACGCTTGGAAGTTCCGCTGTGCCGTGATCAGGTTGACCAGCTCTTCGGTGATATCCACGTTGGACCGTTCCAACGCGCCGGACTGGATGGAACCAAAGCCTTCGGTCCCGGCCTCACCGATCAGCGGCTCACCAGAGGACGCGGTTTCAACGAATGTTGCGTTCCCAACCTGCTTCAAGCCGTTTTGGTTGTTGAAGTTTGCCAGCACCAGCTTGCCCAAGGGTTTGTTTTGACCGTTGGTATAGTTGGCGCGCAAAAGGCCGGTGGCATCAATGCTAAGCCCGTCCAGACGACCGGAGGTGAAACCGTTTTGCTCAAGGTTGTTTACAGCAAACGGCGTCGCGAGCTGTGAGGACGCGCTGTAGTCGATATCCAGCGAAATCGAGAACGTGTCGCTTTGGGATTCGTAGCGCGTTAGGCCCTGTGGGCTGATTAATTTACCGGTTTTGTCGAACGTCAGCTCACCCTCATCAAGGTAAAGCGGATAGTAATCTTCGACCAAGTTATCGGGCTCTGAATCTACGATCTCACCACGTTCGTTGACGAACAGCGGGATGCCATTTTCGTTGGTTGCCTGTACCAAATTAGCAATGGTCGGGACGCTGCCGACACCCAATGGCACGTCATCCAGCCCTAGTTTGACTGGCCCCTTGATCCGAATGGTCGAGGTGTCGCCTGTTGTGCCGGTGGTGAACACAAAGTTGTTCTCGGTCGGTTGGTATTTGACCGTAACACCGCCGATGGTTTGCCCTGTTTCGGGGTCCCGCATTTGGTTGATCCGCTGTTCCAGCAGTTCGGCCAATGTCGTCCCAATGTAATTGCCGCCGGGAATTTCGATGATCGCGTTCACCCCGTTGACCGACACGTTGAATGTTGTCTCGCGGTTTGCGGCGTTTAAGAAAATCGGCTGGCTGTTCAGCGGATCTTTGGCGGGGCCACCAACTGCCATTGCGGGTTCAGACTTGAGGCCTGTTCCTTCGCGGAAGCTGACGTTGCGACCAAAACCAACGCCCATGACATGGCTGTTGCCGTCAGCCAGCACGCGTGAAGTGATATCGACGGTGTTGTCGCCCACAATCGCAAGACCGGTCGCAGAGTCGATTTCATAGCGTCCGACCTGAATGTTGGATGCCTGCTGGTCTGTCTCAACACCCATGGCTTTGTTGGCACGCACTTCTTTGCCGGTCGTACCGCTTTCGAAGGTAAAGGCGCCGGTGTCACGGTCGTAACGCACCTTGGCGCCAAACCGATCCGGACCGCTGCCCACAACGCCGCCGTCAAAGACAAACGGCTCGCCGACGACATTGGTTGCGGCAGTGATGGTTACCTTGCTTGCGTTGGTCGTTCCGGCAAGCCCGACGCCATTGATGCTATCGGCATAGCCTGAGGAAATCTGCAGGGCAGAGACATCGCTGATCGCCCCACCAGGTCCAAGGGCGGTATGGTCCACTTTGAACACAATGCTTTGGGTTGCAGCATCGTACTGCACTTTGACGGGGGGATTACGCTCATCCACCCACTCCATTTCGATGGCCGAGTTGCTAAGCCCGAAGTCAGCGGTGCTAGGATTGTCGGTGCCCGTCAACTGAGCAGAGAATGTGCCAAACACGCTTTTGCCGGAGCCGTCTACATTAACGTCCGTATAGGCGTGGCGGGCGGCATCGGTTTCACGCAGTACGATCCGCTGGTTGTTAAAGCTCAGCGGTGAGCCATCCACCATGAGGTCTTCGCCCTCAAAGAACGCTTCGACGTCTTTTGCTGGATCGGACAACACGATGAACGGGGTGTTTGCATCAACATTCACAGAGATGTTTTCATCTGGAAGGCCCAGATCGCCGGTGGCGACCTGCAACACGTTGCCGACCACGGATGTGATCCGGTAGGTGCGGCCGTTCAGATCAGCGGCCTCAGGATCAGCGCCGAGCAGCATGATCGTATCGCCGGCACTAAAACCCGCAACAGATTCCATCGTGATCGACAGTCGGTCCGCTTCGGCGTCATATTCGATCGATGGGATGTTGTTGTCTTCAGCAACACTGCTTTGACGCCCAAATGTGCTGACGGATGGACGATTGTCGAGGTTGCTGTAGGCAAGGTAGCGTTGCTCACTGACGGCGAACGAAAGGTTCGTACCGCTAATTTCGCTGTTCACCGTTTTGGGGCCTGAAATCATCAGCTTGGTGGCATCGTTAGGATCAGTCCTAACTGAGAGGCCCAGAACACCTGCATCTTGCAGTGCCGTCTTGATCTTGGCCGCAACGTCGGCGTCTGTCTCATTGGCGTCGGCTTCGACCGACAGGGACACGCCGAAGGCATCCAGCGTCAGTGTTTGGGCTTGGGTGGTGTCGGCGCGTGCTACAACAAGCGACCCGTCACTGCTAAACGTCATATCCGCTGAACCAGGCTGCACCGAAATCAGCTTGTTCACTTCAGTCTCGATTAGGGCAAGAACGTCTGCCGATGTGTTCATGCCCGTTGCGGGGATTGTCACGACAACATCGCGGTCATCGATGGCAAAGGTGAGGGTTTTGTCACCAGTCTGCGTCGCATCAGCCACGGCAGTCGCAGTGAACTTCCCTTCGGAGTAGTCAAACTCCCACAATTCAGATGTGTTCGTCAGCCCGGTCACGCCCAAGTCGCGTGTCGTGTATTCAAATTCAAAGGACTGTGGCAGCTCGGGTGGATTGGTCAGCTTGGTCGTGGTGGTGATCTTTGCAAACTGATTGTTGGCGATCCCGGGCACCGCAGGAGAGTTTTCGCCCAACTCTGCATTGAGGGTATCGTTGATACGCGCCTGGGCGTGGGCCAAAAATGTGTCCAACTCAAAGTTGGGCGCAGTCAGGTTTGCAACATCAATTCCAGCTTGGGTCGAAACAAAGCTGGGTTCCAAAAGGTCGATAGACACGCTGGCCGGAACAATCGCGTCGCCTTCATCTGTTGCAGTGAACATCTGAATGTTGATCTGATCCTCCGCGCCTTTGCGGATTTCGACCTTCTTCTCATCGTCGTAGGCTTCGTTGATCGCACGCTCAACTTCGGCGGCGAGCTCTTCTGCGTTGTAGCTGCCGGCACGGATGTCGACGCTGACGGGGCGGGTGCCATCATCGATGTTCACGAGTAGGAAATCATTGCCCCAGTAGACACCCTGATTGGCGGGGTCAGCTTCGTGGGTGGCCCCAAACAGCATCGGGTTCGTGACGATTTCGATCTCACGGGTGCCTTCGTCGCCAAAATCAAAACCGCTGGTTTCACCGGATAAGGCCGCAGGTTGCGACGGCACACGGGTGCGCAGTTCATCCAGTTTATACAGCGGGGCGCTGCGCCCAGTGTCAAAATAGCTAGGGTCGGGCACTGATGTCGTCTGGTTGCCGAACTGGTCGATATAGATTTGGCTGCCCTTGTCGTTCACCGCAGGCACAAGGTCGGGGGCTACGACCTCATCATTGATGACCAGCCGCGTTTCATACTTGTTAGTGGGGTCTTCGGTCGAGGACCCTTGTGTTTTGATGAAGTACACGGTCGCAATGGTTGGGTTGCCGAGATCATCAAAGATTGTGAAGGAAGTCGAGTTTGTGAAGCTTTCGGAATCGTTTGGGTCAAACGTATATCCGTCTGCGAACTTGTCTTTGGTGGTGACGACTTCTGCATTGGCAGGCAGGTTGACAGCCAGATCAACCATCGTCGTCGCCTGTGGATCACCTGATGTGACCGGCAAGCGCAAGGGCACGGCGCTGTCGATGTCTTTGGCGGTGACAGATCCATCTTCGTTCACGGGATAGGTCAGCAAGAATTGGCCCGAGCTGTCCACCACGTTTCGGTTATTGTCCACGTTGAACGAGCCGTTGCGTGTGTAAACCACTTGGGTCGACGTCAGGCTTGGCTTGAGAGCAAAGAAGCCTTGCCCCGAGATCGCCATGTCCAGCGCGTTGAGCGAGGATGCGATGTTCCCTTGGGTGAACTGTTGCTTAACCCCCTTGAGGATTGCACCAGAGCCGATGGACGACGTGCTGTTTTGCAAAGGCGAGGTGGCGAAGATGTCACCGAATTCCGCCCGTGAACGTTTGAAGCCTGTAGTGCCGACGTTTGCAATGTTGTTTGAGGTCGCGGAAATATCGGATTGCGCACCATTCAGGCCGGTCAAAGCGGTATAGAAAGACATGTTTCTCTCCCAAAACTATTTTTTAAAGCAGCGCGGTCGTTACAGACGGAAGCGCAGGATGTCAGCGGTGCTGAGGTTGCCGTAATCCTCGACTTCGAGGGTGCCCGCACCTGTTGCCGAAGCCCCAATGACGTCAGCAAAGACATTCGGCGTCAGGCTTTCAGGCCCGTCGCCGTAGTTAATCGAAACATCCATGCGCACACTGCGCGCGCCGTTGCGATAGGCCTCTGGCAGGTCTTTCCACGCAAAGCCGGACATGCCGCTTGCCTGACTGCCCAGATCAATTGAGTGCAGCATTTCGCCGGTTTCGGCGTCTGCAAAATTGATCTGTGTTGCGAGAGAGGTGCGCTCTAGGTCGATGACGCCATGGATTTCGCCGTTGTCATCAGCGCGGGCAATGTTACCCGGCACCAGTACAGAATGGCCCAGCATATTCACGGATGAAGCTACGCGAAACTGATCCATTTGTTCCGAGATACTGGTCATGGTTTGGTTCATGTCGCTGATCCCGGCGACAGATGAAAACTGCGCCATCTGAGCGATAAAATCACCGTTATCCATGGGGGCGAAGGGGTCTTGGTTCTGGAGCTGCGCCGTCATCAGCTTCAGGAAATCCGCCTGACCCAGCTCATCTTTGGGCTCGGCATTTTTCGCTTCGGTCGTGCTGATCCCCAGCTTGGAAAGCAGTGCGTTCTGCGCGCTTAGGCTGTTGTTGTTCACGTCCATCACTTAATCTCCTACGACTTGCCCATGTTCACGGTGCGCACCATAAGCGTGCGAAGCGTCGTGACCACTTCGAGGTTATTTTGGTACTGGCGGCTGGCCTCCAGCATATCGACCAACTCTTCATTCACATCGACCGGGGCGACGTAGACAAAGCCTTCTTCGTCGGCCAGCGGGTGTCCGGGTTCATGCACGCGTTGTGGGTCGCGGTTGAGGGCGACGACATCGCGAACCTCAACCGAGGCGCGCTGCGCGTTGCGCATGCCATCTTGGAAAACGGTCTGGAACACAGGGCGCAGGGGGCGATACGCACCTTCTGATGATCCTGCGCGGGCGTCGGCGTTCGCGATGTTGGATGCGACTGTATTCAGTCGCACCATCTGAGCGGCCATGGATCGTCCCGCGATGTCGAAAACGTTCTTAAGCTCGGCCATCATTCCCCCTTAATCGCGGTCATGAGACCGGAAATGCGTCTGTTGAGAAACGTGAGCGTGGTCATGTAGCGCAGAGAGTTTTCCGAAAACTCCATCTGCTCAACAGAGATTTCCACCGTGTTACCATCGAGCGATGGGTTCAGCGGCTCACGATATTGGACCATATCGGCGCCAACCCCGACCAAGTTATCGACGTGGCGCGTGTTGGTCTTGCGCACGGGACTTTGGCCCATTTCGCGTGCGATTTCCTGATCGAAATCCAGATCGCGAGCTTTGTAGCCGGGAGTTGCGGCATTCGCGATGTTCGACGCCAGCATCGTGTTGCGCTTGTCGCGCAACGCCAAGGCAGAGGCTTGGAACGAGATATGTTCTTTAAGTGCATTCATGATTTTTCGACCACGGGCATCCTTTTCTGGTCCAAGATTTGCAAGATGAGTGCCAAACCTCCGGTGGAGATGAAAATGTCGAAAAAAACATTGGCGCCCTATCAAGCGCGGCCTCAACCCAGCCCAAAGACGCTTGCGCGACAGGCGGATGCATTGTGCGCTCGGGTGCATACGTTCCTTGCGGATACGCCCGCACTTAAGGCAGCCGGGGTCCTGTCGGGGCTATTAGCAGAAACGACGGATCCAGCGACGCGACTTGCGATTTTGACGACACGGATACAGGTTTTGCGGGCGCGGACGATTGCCTGCCAATCGGGCCGTGCGGTTGATGAAGGGCTGACGCTGGGCGCGATGCTAGAAGAGCAAAACGCTGAGCCAGAGCCACCTGCACCGCCGGAATCAGAGCCGGAGCCAGAGGCCCCTGAGCCCCCAGCCGAGCCAATGGAAGAGCAAGATCAGCCCACCGCGCCCGGTGAGCAATTGGCACAAATCAAGCTGCTGCAAAGCTACGAGCACGAAGGCATTACCCTACCTGAAGGTGCGGTTTTTGCCGTCGCTGGGGAAAAGGCCGATGAGTTGGTTTCCAAAGGGATCAGTGTTCGGATGCCTTCTGTTGGCGAGGAAGGTGTCGAGCAGAAATCGGATGATCTGGGCGATGCGGCGGACGACATCCCCCTTGGCGATACGCGCGAAGCTGATGACGCGACGCCGGCGGACTAGACGCAGAGAGGTATCTGGATGCACTACACCCTTGTTGCCCTGTCGCTTGCGAGTGTCCTGTTGGTAGGGCCGCTACGAGACTGCGCAAGCCTGACCCGGTTCGAGCAGGAATCCTACGATTGTTCAGCCACACAGGCGCCTTTCAACAAGCTGACGTTCCAAGATATCGCGATTGGGGAAGGCGGCGTCGTGGATGGTGCTGATCCGGCAGGCGCAACGATTTCTCAGTATGCGGGGGATCGTTTGATCGTGGACTGGGGGCGCGATCGACTGGTTATTAATCGCAAAACCGGCGGTGTGATGGTGACTCGAAACGGTGTGCTACGCAGCTATGCGTGTAAGCGCGCGCAGTTTCAAATGTAGCAAGAAAACGCGGCCCGTGACTAAACTCTGAACGGTTTGGGACGTTAACATTCGTAGTAAAAAGGTGCGTTATGGCTGAAATTAAACCCGACATTCTGTCCGCACTCAGCCAAAATGGCAGTGGGCTGCAATTGCAAAGCCTCGCCTCTAGCCTTGTTGAAGCGGAAACCAGCGGGGAGCGCGTGCTGACGGAGCGTCGCGTTGAGGATGCAAATACCTCAATCTCTGCTATGGGTCAGCTGTCTTCGCAGATCGGATTGTTTAAGGCCGGGATGACTCGCGCCGCTGAGACCGCTTCGCGCTCGGCCTCTTCGACCACCAGTGCTGTGTCTATCGAAGTCACCCAAGAGGCGATTGCGGCAGATGTGTCCGCTGTGGTTGAGGTCACGACACTGGCGTTGCCACAGGTCACAACATTCCGTTTTGCGCAAGGTACAAACAGCAGTTCTACAATTGAGGTAGGATCGTTTTCGGTATCTGCGCCCGGCTGGGATGATCCTGCCTCTGTCTCGGTCCCGAACGACAATGCGACGTTGAATGGCTTGGCGCGTGAATTGAACGAAGTCGACGGGCTGACTGTATCTTTGATTGATACAGGCGACGGCATGGCGTTGATCGTCAAATCGCAGGACGGGACCCAAAACGCATTGGATACCGCGTCCATTTCAGCCATTGAAACCGCCCTTGGGCTGACCGCAGATGGCACCCAAGGCGTGAGCGATGGGGATGAAAACCCGCTGGGCGTATCAACCGCAACGAGTGTTGCGACGGATGCTAGTTTTACGGTGGACGGGGTGGCTGTCACGCGCGGCTCGAACGTCATGGACGATCTGTTCGTCGGGCACCGTGTGACGATTAATTCATTGGGAACCGCGACGCTGACCTCAAGCGAAAGCAGCAGTTCAGTGCGTGAACGGATCACTTCGTTCCTCGATGAAGTGAATGCGTTGAAGTCCTATCTAAATATGGCCACGCAGCGTGGCTTAAACGGTGCAGAGGCGGGCCCATTGGCGGGGGATATCGCCGCACAGTCAGTGCTTGGCAAAATCCGTGGAATCACGACGCAGCCCATTCCCGGTTTTGGGGCTGAACCGGTGTACCTTGCTGAGCTGGGGATTATGACGGAACGGGACGGCACCCTGAGTTTGGATGAGGACCGGTTTGAGCAGGTGATGGAGCAGAACCCGGATATTGCGCATGCCCTTTTTGCGACGCAGTTCGGGGCGGATCAATCTGGATTGAGCATCACGGGGCTGTCTTTTGCTCCGCCGCAGCCGGGTAATTACGCGCTGGAATATGATCCGTCGACATCCCCTGCGACTGCTACGTTGGACGGTACATCTATGAATGTGAGTGTTGATGCGCAGGGGCGGCCAGTCTTGAGTTCGAGTGAAGGCGATACTTATGGGATACGCATAACACTTGAAAGCACCGCCGCGATATCGACCACGGTCCGGTATGGTATCAGCCTAGCGGATATGATGGCTGAATATAGTGATCAACTGGTTGGTGCCGGCGGTATGCTTGCCCGCCGAGAAACCGAGCTAGCGCAGGACTTAGAGGACTTTGAGGATCAGCTGACGGAGATTGAGGATAAAGCTGCTGCGTTGACAGAGCGGTATAATATTCAGTTTGGCCGCATGGAGGCAGCTATCGCCAGCCTCAATAAGACTGGCGAGTACATGGAGTCGTTGATGGAGGCGTGGAACGCCGACAGATAAAGCCAGTGTTCAGTCGGACATGGTAATTGCCAGCTTTGTGATAAGCTTAAAGCAATGACCGTTCGCGACTGATGATCGCTGCATGCGCCCGGTTGCGTGCGCCAAGCTTTTTGCAAATGGCGCGCATGTGCATTTTCACGATTACTTCAGTCGCGCCCATTGCACGAGCGATTTCCTTGTTGGTCATGCCGTCGGCAGCAAGCCGCAATACGTAGATCTCTTTGTCGTTGAGCCCGTGGTTATCTGCGTCTGAGGTGGAGGACCCCGGAAAATCGGTTCCAACGGGCACAAAAATCTGGCCGGAGTTGATAAGCTCAATGATGCTGCCAAGTGACCGCAGTGGCATTGTCTTGGCGATTAGGCCGCGTACGCCAAGCGCGAGGGCCTTGTCCAATACATGACGATCAATTTGCCCGGTGAATAGAACGACGTTCCCATCTCGGGCGGCTTTGACAACTTGGCCTACGCTATCAAGCCCTGTCATGCCGGGCATGCGTAAGTCCAGCAATACTACGTCAAAATTGTCTTGTGCTAGCAATTTCAAAAGGCTGTCGAGGTCATAGCATGAACTGACATCAAAAGTCCCTTCGCCACGCAACATTGAGGCGACGGCGTCCGCGAGCAGCTTGTGATCATCTGCGATGGCCAACTTCAAAGTTGAGCCTGTATCGTTCGGTTCCGAAGCTCGTTCTTGCAAAATCGTCATCCCGTTCATTTTTCATATTCGGACACGCCGCAGTACCTTTCACCACCATGAACGGTATGCGACGTTTCACGCACTGTGCTGTCTAACGGTGTCAATATTTCGCCGCTACTTTCGCGCTACAATAGTGACATCCTGCCATTGTGACAGTCCATCTGATCAAAAATATCTGATGATCAGTTAATATATCGTTAGATACTGTGAGATTGCTGCAAGAAGTATCTATTAGTTTGTATATCGATTTTTTCAAACGAATGGTTATCCCATGAAACACTTCCGATTTGCCTCCTTTTTCCTTGCCCCTCTTATGGTTGCTGGCATCACCACGGCAGCGTCTGCCGATGCGGTCCTGACCGTTATCAATGGTGAAAAAGTCTTGGAGATGGACGCCGCGACGCTGAATGCGCTGCCTCAGGTGTCTTTTGAAACCTCGACTATTTGGACCGAAGGCACGATCTCATTCTCAGGACCCTCGCTGCGCTCTTTGATTGATCAGGCGGAGATCACTGACGGGCAACTGTCGCTGACGGCGATAAATGACTACGCCATTTAGATTTCGGTCGATGAAATTGAGGACCAGGCACCGATTGTTGCCACACTGATGAACGGTGAACCAATTAGCCGACGCGAAAAAGGCCCTTATTGGCTTGTCTATCCCTATGATGTTGATGCTAAGTATCAGTCTGAGGTAGTTTACTCTAAAAGCATTTGGCAGCTTGTTTCGATTGAGCGCGACGCCGAGAATTAAGGACTGAAATGAGTTTTAAACTTCGCATGCGGCGGACATTCATGCGTCAAGGGGTGGCATTGCTGCTCCTGACGTTTCTTATCGCCGCATTCGCAATTCTTTTTGTTGGTGCGCGGTCGATAAAAACTGAACTCGATGCTCTCGTGTTTGCGGATTCCGACAATTTGGGATGGAATATCTCTCAGCTTGATGTCGATTATCGCGGTTTGCACGCTGCCTTACTCGAGCCGTTGATTGAGGCATCAGAGGCCGGAACAGAAATAACTCAAAGCGAGCTAGCGCAGGTCAAGCTTGCCTTTGATATCTTTTACAGTCGCGTATCAGTCGTAACCGCCACGTTTACACGTGTTGGTAAGCCTGAGGAAATTACTGATCAGCTAAACCGGGTAACCGCCTTTAGGAATGAAGTCGCCGACCAAATTGATGCCATCGAAGTGCCAACGTCGGCCGAAATTGAGGCCTTGCTTCAGGCGACTATTGATTTGAGCCCAGATGTACGTGGATTGACGACGGCGGGTATCCAAGCGTTGGGCGCAGTGGCATCCGAGGCGCGCGAGATTGAGCATCAAATCTTTCAACGCTTTTATGTTAAGCTCTTCAGTATACTTGGCTTTGTCTTGCTGTCCTGTCTGCTCGCCGTTCGTTTGTGGCGCGATCTGGAGCACCGCAATCGCAAAATTGAAATGGCGGCAACCAACGTCAACAATGCGATTGAATCTGCTCTTTCGGCTGTCATCTTCCTCGATACCAATGGCATGATTGTGCAGTGCAATCATGCAGCCGAAACCCATTTTGGTAGCGACCGAAAAGAGTTGATTGGTGTGGATTTTATCCATGCTTTTATCGACCGCGATAGTCTTCCTAAATTCTTTGCATATCGAGATGCCAAAGACGCCAATCCCATCCGCTTGACGGCCCGTACGGCTGAGTATCGTGCCTTTCCTGTTGAAATGTCGGGCTCGTGGCAAAAAGATGTTGAGGGTAATGATATTTATATCATTTACCTGCTCGATATCTCTGAAAAGCTTGAAGCAGAGGAAAAGCTGAAGGCTTCGCGGGATGAGGCTAAAGAAGCTTCTCACGCAAAAAGTCGTTTTCTTGCCACTATGAGCCATGAGATGCGGACGCCGCTACATGGTTTGATTGCCTCGATGGATATGATCCAGACGTCGTCTTTAAGCGATGCTGATCAGCAGCTATTCAAAACAGCGCGTGAATGTACCACGCGTGCGTTGGAGCAAGTGAATGGTATTCTGGATCATACCCGGACGACCCAAATGGAAGAGCGGGAACATCCGTTCCGCCCCTGCCGTGTTATACGGGATATCCGAGAGTCCTTGACGCCGCTTGCAACCGCCAACGGGACTTCAATTGAGTTTTCGTTTTCAGGTGATGGGGCAGAAGCACGTTATATTGGGCTGCCGGATTCGTTTTCTCGGGTCATGTACAATCTGATTGGCAACGCGATTAAATTCACGAAAAACGGCGCTATCTTGATTGAGCTGATTGCCACGCAGGGCGACACGCCCGGAGCTCGGCGGCTCAACATTGTGGTCAAAGACACCGGCTCGGGCATCGCGGTAGAAGATCAAATTCGCATCTTTGAACAGTTTGAAACTGCGACGTCTTTTGCAGATGAAAATGCAAAGGGTACCGGCCTCGGCTTGGCCATTGTGAAGCACTCTTTGGCGCAGATGAACTCTACGATCGAGCTGCGCAGCGCCCTTGGTCAGGGCAGCCGATTTAGCTTTTCGCTCCATCTTGAGATAGACACTGCAAAAGAAGAAGTCGCGGGTGCACAGACGCAGGCTGACCCAATTACCGAGAAGGCGGTGACTGGCAAGAAACACGTTCTTATCGTGGATGACAACGCGGTGAATCGTACGGTTTTACGAGAGATGGTTTCGCGACTTGGGCTTAGTCCCGAGTGTGTTACCTCGGGCTTCGAAGCCGTAGATGCTGCTGAAAAAGTGGCCTACGATCTTATTTTGATGGACGTAAACATGCCGGGGATGAGTGGTCATGACGCGACCCGAATTATCCGCGCCTCTAGTGGTCGTTCAGCGGAAACAGTGATTTTGGGGGTCACTGCTTTGATTCCAACGGACCACGACAAGCAGACAGACTCGGGTATGAACGCCATGCTCGCAAAGCCTCTCACGTCCGAGAGATTACTTGCCGCGACGCGTAGACATTTGCAGGCGGAAGAGGACGCGGATGAAGAAGAAAGCATTATTGATCTTCTGGACCCTGACACCGCTCGTGAGCTTAAAACCCAAAGCCTAGCGGATGCTAAAACTGCGCTACAAGTCATGACAGATCCGGCCAGCAGTTGGGATGCGCGCGTCGATAAAATCCACTACGCGGTTGGTTCGACCGCGGTTGTTGGGTTCAACTCTCTCAGCCAGTTTCTTGCACAAGCTGAGAGTGCGGCCAAAGCTAAAGATCAAGCTTCGCTCGATGCCTGTGCAGAGCAAATTCGAAATACGATTTCGGCTTAAAACTCATCTGTATCCTTTGGTGCCTTTTAGGCGCGTCGGGATTGGCTCAATCCGGAGCCGATATTGACACGTGACCCTGGGGTTAGAGACAAAGTTTTATATAGACATGTATCCAAAGAGACAGATTGAGTCCGAATGGGCGCTGCGCTGATGTCGTGTGGATGGGCTATAATAGTGTGACAGAAATAGTCGCAATTTCGCTGTGTGTTGGAGAACTCAAATGCAAGTCGATACCGTTAAAGGTGAATTTGTCACTGTTATGATCACTCCCTACCAGACAGCGCGCGGTCGTCTTGTTTCCTTTGTGCCGCAGTCGAACAGTGCAATTATTGACGTGAATGGCCAGCAGGTCCGTGGTGAGTGTCTATCTCCACGTCATGATGCTGCTGAAGTGGCTGAGCAATTGGCTTGCGCTTAGTGAGCAATCGGTAGCAGGCACTAGGGCGCTAAGAGAGAACTTTGATCAGTTTTCGTTGCCGTACAAGGGGCCATTTCTTAGAGCTCTATATTAGTTAAATTCGAGAATTCTGGTCTAAATCGCGTCTGAAAAACCGACTTCTACATTTAGCACACTATTAAGCCACTTGAGCTCTGGCACTTTGTCTAGAGACCAGCCAAAGGGTTCAGCAAGACTTGAGTCATTGCGTAGGCGAAACACGAAGGCGCGAAAAGCAAGTAGCACGGCTTTGCTACTCGTTCCTTGTTTCACAGGGGCGAGGGGATCAAAAAACAGCCCCTTCATTTTTCGCGGTTTTCCGGTCCGATCCAGCATTATCGAATTGTAGATAAACGCGTTGCAGTAGGTGATCGTGTTTTCTTCTTCGATCTCTGCTAGAAAAAATAGCATGGCCTCTGCTGCGCTGTGCAGTTTCTCGGGTGAGCAGTCGCTGTATGTCTCACTGAATGGTTTTGCCATTTTATTGGCGTAAGCTTGGATTGGAAGATTTCCTTCAACGTAGCGTAGCGCGATTGTTGCGCAAGCTGCATTCAGGATCCAATCGGGGGCGTGGGACATACCTACAAGGCCTAACTAGCCGCACCCAAGGCGACATGGTATTGAATTGCTGACATGCGCTGCTCTCGATACGCTCATAAACGCGTATCTTGAGGTTCTACACCTCCAAGTACGCTATTTGATTTGAGTTGACGCACGTACCGAGCGCTAAGAAACGCTATTTATATGACAGTGCAAAATATGCGCCTAAGTGCCCAGACTGTCTTTCGCTGATGGGCGTTATCAAAAGTTTAGGTCGGGTGCTTGCAATGATTTCTACTTGGGGTCAGAAGCCTGCTGTCTGCAAAATTTGTTAGAGTATGAGCCTCCGTTGAACATCATTTCATTCGATAACCTGATATCGCCTTTTGCCGTTTCCGCCCAATTGCTTGAAACCGGTTTAAGGCAGCGGTGACCTGTTCTGTCATTCTGTGATGGGTTTTGGTCAGTGCCGTGAGATTTTCAATTTCAGCCGGACTTCCCTGAATTGGAAGGGATGTCGCAAGGCGATACATCGCCTCGCTCTTTACGATAGCCTCTGCATAATTTTCAGCACGCAGTAGACTGTCAACTTCGCTTTGGGCGGCTCTAAGCTCGTTCAAGATAGAGTTGGCGGTTGAACCCATCAAATCCTCAGGCGATCTGCTGCCAAGCATCAAGGATTTCGCGCATCGCAAAGTGGGCTTGCTCTAGGTTTGCGGTTTCATCTTTGCGCATGTCCTTAAGGACCTGTTGTCGGCAATATTCGTAAAGTTGGAATAGGTTAGTCGCCACCGCGCCGCCTGTGTCAAAGTCTAGGCTGCTTTGTAAGATGTAGATCGCTGTAAGCGAGCGGGCCGTGTGGATCTTGTAAAGCTCTGGCTCTGCTTTGGGTGTCGCCGACAGAATGGCGAGGCTTTTGGCCAAATATTCCAGCGTCGCCTTGATGAGTTGGTGATTATTATCAACGTCGAAGTCAGGTTTGCTCTGCTGTCGTTTGTAAATAGCGGCTGGGCTTTGCATCGTCATTTTGTGGCCTCAAATTTTTGCTCAATCACAATAAGTAACGGCCTGTGTGCCCTCGCCTTTAGAGCAAGAACCGGACATTACACCTCTGATTCGCGATTGTTGAAGGCAGCATGCATGTGCGCGGTTAGCGATTGCGCATTTGCGATTGATATACCGTCGGAAATCGACGCGCTGTTCATGGTTGAGATGACGTTCACTTGGTTTGCACTCAGGGCACTTAGCCCCTGAATGCTGATCCCACCCATTTGCATGTTTGTAATAATAGCTCCTAGCCCTGGCTGGCCCATGTCTCGCGTGAATCTGTTGATCGCACTGGCAGACCATGTGCCCGGTATGATCATGATCGACTGAATTTGGACGCCCGGAAACTTGTCCTGAACCGTCGCCATCGCCGCCTGAATTTGCAGCGGATCAGTATGATCGCAATCTATGATGAGCGGCAATTCGGCGCTCGCAAGGGTATCGGCATAAGGAGTATTCAGAAAACCGGCGTGGCGGCGCAGCTTGTCATCAGCGAACAGCCCACTCTTGCTCAGCGACAACAGTGTTGGACGGCTTTGACTATTCTGTATCCTGTTGAACGCGACCTTAGCAGCTGTGGTGGTTTTGCCAGAGCCGGGCGGGCCAAAGATGAATACAATGTCACGTTCCAGTGGCGATGGTGCACTGGATGCCAGCGCGAGGCGCTCTGCCAACAAGTTCGAAGCATGCCGAAATTGAGCGTCCAGATCGCCTGTGTTCGTCTGGGCCATGCTGGCAGTGACGATATCAACAGGAAATCCACTTTGTGCCAGTACATGGCCTTCGGCCCTTTGGATTGGTTGGTTTAGCCTCACATTCCTGTCTGATGGCGACACATAGGGGCGTAACACGGGCTTGGCTGTTTTGATTGGTTCCGCTTTCGTATCGCGGTTCGGAACACCTCCGTCGGGGCTAAACGGTTTAAGAACCAGCCCCTTTTTACCTGTCGCGGGCGATGTTTCTACCAAGGGCGCGGGAACTGTCGCCACCACCGGCCTGGCTGATCTAGGCGCTAGGCGTGATGGCGGTAAAATCTTTGCTCTAACCTTTGCGGCGGGTTCGGGCGTTGGTGCTGCCACCCCGTCTGGTTTTGGCTCGCTGGGCGCCTGGGCCGTTGGTTCAGTCACAATGAGCTCAGGTTCGGCTGGCGCATCGCCCCCCAGCTGATCGGGCGCATCGTCACTCTCATCCAGAAAAATATTAATCGGTGCGGGTTCAATCGGTTCTGCCCGGCGGGAGCGGGCTTGGCGCATGGCTGTCGCCAAATCGATTTGCTGAGCTCCTGCGCTCTCTATGACGGTGGTTGGCTTGCGGATACGGCGCGGGGCGGCGGTGTCCTTCATGGCGCGTACCTCGGTCGTGTCGCCCACACGTTTGACCGACAGGATCATTGCATCGTCGCCCAACTCTCGGATGGCCTTTTCCATCGCGGTGTCTGAGTCTGCTGCTCTGAAGACATGTTCGGTCATTTGTTTCGGGCCTTGAGGTGCGGGGTTCTAAGGGGGCAGCGATCAGTTGGCGGGCTCGGTCTGTTCCTCACCCGAGACACTGGCAACGACATCGACTTTTCGGCCATCTGGCAGCTCGGTAAAGGATAGCACGGCGAAGTCGGCCACGTGCTGAAGCAGGAAATTCGCCAGCTTCCGCCGAATTTGCGGTGAGACCACGAGGAACGGCTTTTTGCCCAGCTCCGTCTGCTCTTCGTTTACTTTGACCAATGCAAGGACGAGCCGTTCCGCCAGTCCGCCGTCCAACAGCAATTGGTCACCATCCGACTGCTTGGCAGAGTTGATCAACAGGTGCTCAAAGCTGCTTTCCAATGTCACCACTGGCAAAGGTTCATTGAGCGGCGCGCTTTGTTGGATCAGCAAACCGACGAGATGGGGGCGCAAGGTTTCGGCTGTTTCTGCAATCGACAGGTTGCGTCCCGCCATCTCAGACAAAAGTTCAAGGATACGACGAAGGTCGGATATCGGAATGCGTTCCCGTAAAAGGTGCCGAAGGACGGCGGTCAAGGTGTGCAAGGGCATCAGCTTGGGGATGACCGATTGCACCAATTGCGGCACAACACCGGATAAGTTGTCGAGCAGTTCCTGCACATCATCCTGCCCGATCAGTTCCGAGGCGTGTTTATACAAGATCTGATTTAGGTGCGTAGCCAAGACCGTTTCCGGCTCAATGATGACATAGTCATTGGCCTCGGCTTCAATCTCACGCTCGGGCAAAATCCACGTCGCGTCGATGCCAAATGACGGGTCCTTAACGTCGATCCCTTTGACCTTGATCCGGGAGGTGCCGCTGGGCAGCGCCAGTTTGTGATCGGGATACACTTTGTCCTCAGCCACCACTGTTTGCCCAATCTTAATCCGGTAGTCATTGGCGCTGAGCCCAAGGTCATCACGCACGCGCACACCGGGCAGTACAAACCCTAGCGCCTGAGAAACCTCTTTTCGGACGGTCGTGATCCGCCGCGCAAGCGGGCCACCATCATCGGCGTCAACCATCGTCAAAAGCGGATAGCTCAGCAGCAGGGTCACTGCGGATAAGTCCGCCACATCGGTGACCTTCAACGTGTTTGGGTCGCTGGTCTCTTCTGGCTCATCGGTTTCATCGGGGGCTTCGTCATCGCCGCGCAATTCCGCCTGCCGAAATGCATATCCCGCCGCACCTGCCGCACCTGCCATGCCAACGAACAGTAACGTTGGCATGCCCGGCACCAACCCGATCAGTCCCAGCACACCCGCCACTGGGAACCATGCGCGGGACATGCTGATCTCTCCCTTGATGTGTTGGGCCATGTCTTGGCGGGACGACACGCGGGTCACGATAATCGCTGTGGCAATGGACAACAGCAGCGACGGAATTTGCGCGACCAGACCATCACCGATGGACAGCAGAATATACAACTCAGACGCTTCGCCGACCGATAGGTCGTGTTGCAGCATCCCGATAGCCAGCCCACCAATCACGTTCACCGCAAGGATCAGGATGCCCGCTACCGCGTCGCCTTTGACGAACTTGGATGCACCATCCATTGCGCCATGAAAATCGGCTTCACGGGCCACGTCTTCGCGGCGCAGGGTGGCTTCCTCTGCGGTCAGGACGCCTGCGTTGAGGTCAGCATCGATAGCCATTTGCTTGCCCGGCATCGCATCTAGCGTAAAACGCGCCGACACTTCGGACACGCGGCCCGCACCTTTGGTAATCACCACAAGGTTAATGATCACGAGGATCGCAAACACAAAGATCCCGACCACATAATTGCCCGCGATGACAAATGCACCAAAGGCTTCGATCACTTTGCCTGCGGCTTCGGTGCCTGTGTGGCCTTCGCTCAGCACGATGCGTGTTGAGGCCACGTTGAGGCCCAACCGAAGGACCGTCGCCACCAGTAGCAAACTGGGAAACGAGGAAAAATCTAACGGACGATAAGTATGTAGCGCCACCATCAAGATGAGCAGAGACATGAGGATGTTAATCGTAAACAGAAAATCCAAGATGAACGCAGGCAGCGGCAATACCATCATCGCCACAAGCATCAGAATACCCAAAGGCAGCACAAGGCCGGTCAGCGAACGTCGAATGCTCGCGCCGTTCATCATGGGTTCTGACAGGCTCATACATAGGTCCTTTGCGGCTGGGGTGCCGTACGCTTGGACACAGGCAAATATCATGCCATCTTGTTCAAATTCTGGGATGTTTTGAGCGTAGGCCGTGGCTGGCACGCCATGTGCATAACGCTGTCCAACAAGACCATCTCAGGAGACCACCGTGTGCAAACCTATCAGACAAAGCGTTATCACCATGCTTGCGCTGACCGGAGCCCTGTTTGGGCTGAGCGGGTGCAATACCTTTAACGGCCATGCGGCGATGTTGGGCAAGGTTGACCCTGCCGTGCGTGACGTAGTGGCGGTTGAGGCTGCGCTTGACGCGTCAGACGTGGCTGTAATCAAACAAGTCGTTCCGGCGATTACGGGCGTGGGCTACGCGACAATTTCGGTCCAGCCTGCGCGCAACGCCAACCAAAAGCGTTTGATGGCAATCCGAGCGGCGCGTTTGGATGCGATGCGGGATTTGACCGAGCAAGTGCATGGCCTGCAAATGTCTTCTCGGACGACGGTCATCGATACGATCGTGCAAAACGACACCACCCGGGCCTCGGTCGCCGGGACCATTCGGGGGGCGCGAACCGTGCGGATCAACCCTGTTGGCAGTGACACCTATGAGGTCGTGTTGGAACTGGACCGCGATATGATCGCGCGCATAATGAAGGCACTGCGGTAGCCCGTGTTTAGACGACGTTCCATGTTAGTGCGCTTGTTGCTTGTGATGGGGGCGGTCTTTCTGCTCGCGTCACAGCCGGCGCTGCCTGACATGGTCCGGGTCACAGGGCGTGCATTCGTTGAGACGGGAAAACACGATCTGGCCCGTCGTGGTGCGCTTGAAGACGCCCTGTATCAGGCGGCATTGGCAGGCGGCGCGCAGGTGGATGGCTTTTCGGTGGTGGATCAGGGCGTCCTTACGGGGGATAGCATTGTGTTGCGTCCCTCCAGCCGCATCTTGGATTTTGCCATCGTTGAAGAATATGCGGCGGGGTCTCAATACGAAGTCGTTATTGATGCCTATGTTGGCACCCAACCTGATTTGGGCTGTGCAGTCCGCCCGGATGTTGAGCTGATGGCCGTGCGCCCGCACATCCACGCCAGTATGCGCACGCCCTTGTGGATGAAGGGTGCGCTTGAGATGGCTCATGATCAGACGTTGGATGCGCTGGGCCGAACCGCCAAGATCAAGATTACCCGCAGTAACATTGATATTACCCCACGTGGCCAACCGACGTCGGCGGTTCAGGATAATTTTGACTATCAAACACTTTTGACGGGGCGGGCTACGCGGGCGGCAGCGCCTGTGTCACGATTGCCCAAGGATGCGCGGGGGCTGCAACTGCGATGGTCGTCGGATGCCGCGCGTGTGAACGCGACCCGCGTTACCGTAACGGTTGAGGCGCGGATCATTGATCCCGCAGCCCCTTCGAGGGCTCGGGATCAGCGATTGCGGCATACCATTCGCCTGGCACCTGATACCCCGTGGCGGGCGCTAAACGTCGTCGCCCGCAAGGACCAAAACGCTGTGGCAGACGCTTTGGCTGAACACATCAGTGCGGGGTTAATGCCTTTGCTAGCGCAGCTCCCTTGCGCACCTTTGGTGGCCACGTTGGAACCCGCAGGGCAGGATCGCTTTCGCGTACCTCTGGGCGCGCGCGATGGGTTGACGAAACAAAGCCTCGCGTTTGCGGAAGGGCGGGGGCAGGCTTGGACAGTGTTTCGTGTGACCGAACTGGCGCAGAGCAGTGCAATCATTTCGCCCATGAATGCGGCCCGCGCCCCGGATGGGTTGGCGGGCGTTTCCGTGCGGTTTTCAGGGGGGATGCAGTAATATGAAGCTTTTCGTAACCTGTGTTTTGACGTGCATGATGTCCGTCTCCGCCACTTTCGCGCAGGAGCCATTCGTTGTGTTGCAATACGGCGCGGGCGATAGCTCTGCGGTACAAAATGCCGAAGGGCATACTATCCGCAAAGGCGAGACCCTAAACGGTATTCTGCGCGGCTATTTTGGCGCCCACGTCAGCCTAAACGAGTTGATCCGCGAAACGGTACAGAGCAATCCGCACGCCTTTAGAGGTGGAAACCCAGACCGGATGCTGATGGGGCAAACGCTGCGGTTACCGCCTGGACACGGCGGCACGGGTAAAGTCGATGATATCTACTTTTTCTAACCTTATACGCCGGATGGGCCTGATCGCCTTGGCGGCGTTTATGCCCGGCCTTGTGGGGTTGGCGGCACAAGAACGCATTGTTGACGGCGGTGAAATCCGCGAAGCGATTGGCGCGCGCCTGGCCCAAGCGGGCGAAATAGCGGCCCCCAGCTTAATGCCTCAAAAAAAATTCTTTCTTTGTGATAGCCCTCTGCGCGTGGAGCCCGCGTTTGGTGGCTGGCGCAGTGTGAATGTCATCTGCCCATCGCCTGCGGAATGGCGCATTTCGGTGCGCGCTCAGGTGAAAGGGGCCGTACCTTTGGCGGCGACTCCGGCCGAAGCGGCAACGACCCAAGCAGTTTTTTTGACCCGCCCGTTGCGGCGCGGAGACCGCATTCAGGCCATGGATGTAGAGCTACGCCCCGTAGATCCCTTGTCCTCGGCAAGTGTGTTTGGCCGCGTGTCAGATGTAATTGGCCGCGCGCTTAATCAGTCAATGAGTCCGCATATGCCTGTCATGGCCCGTCACCTTGCGCGGGAATGGAGCGTTGAAGAAGACGATCCTTTGGAGCTGATCGTGGTGCGGGGTGGAATCGAAATCCTGTCGAACGGGATCGCACTAGATGCGGGCCAGTTGGGCGACACCATCCGGGTTGCAAACATGCGTAGCGGAACCCCGCTGCTTGGGCGGATCGTCGGCGAAAAAAAAGTTGAAGTAATTGCTAAAGGTCGCAACTAGGGGGCCGTTACCTCCATTAGCAGGAGATAGAACATGGTTGATGTTACACAAAATCTGACGGGTACCGTTACCTCGGTCAAAGTGCCTGACGCGACTGCTGCGCCCAAAGTGAGCGTTTCACAGGGCGACGCGTCTCAGGTTGCAAACTTAGGTACGGGCGCGCCGGTTAATCCGGTGCCGTCTGCTGGTAAGGCATCCGTTGAGGTAAACTCAGCGGCGGCAGACGTGCTTGCGTCTATGCAAAACCAGCCAGCACCGATCGACATTGATGCGGTCACACGGATCCGAGAAGCTATCAGCGCAAATGAATATCCGCTGAACTACTCCAAGATCGCGGATGGCCTCGCAGAAGCGTTTGAGTCGCTGACCTGACGATGAACGAGGCTGCTGAAACTGCCCTAAATGAGCTGGAGCAGTTGTTAATGCAGTTGAACACGTCTCGACGTGATCCCGATAGGTTTGCGCAGATTTCAGAAGCTGTCTTGGCAAAGCTAGAACATGCGACTGGTTTGGTGGACCTCGACCACCCAGAACTGACAAAGCTGAATAAGCTTTTGGTCAGTGAATTTTTGTTTGCAGCCAGATCGGCTGAGCTTCGCTCGCCCCTGTCGGCGGCAAATTTGTCAAAATATGACCAACCTAAAACAACATCGTCAAAATACTGACATGACGTATGCTGTGACTGGCCACTAAGAATCCGCAGGCGGAACCGCAAATCGCTCTACCAGCTTTTCCTCAACAAACATTTCGCGTGCCGCATCTTGGACCTTAGAGATTGTCTTGATCTCTAACTCTCCCGCAATATCGTCGCGCTCCGCGGCAGCGTCTGGCAACCCGAGGGCCGAGCCGAGCAGCGTCCATAGATAGGCTTCTTCTAGGTCGGGCTTTTGCAACACTTCCCGTGTGAGTTGCACGTATGGCATCACCGCGTTGCGGTCACCTCGGGCAAGCCGGTCTTGCATCCGCTCTTGAATACGGCCCTCAATCTCACGCAGGGCTGCGGGCTGAACGATGTCGATCAAATCCGCACTCAGGGTTGAGGCGCGTGTCACCCCGCCCAGCTGCGCAAGTAAGGCCCATTCAAGCGCTTGGGCAAAATGCTGCGGGCGACCTTTTCCAGATTTTAGCAACACAGCAAAGTTGAATTGCGCGTCATGATCCCCGGCCTGCGCAAGGACCTCAAACAAATCGGCGGCCTGCGCAAAGTCCTGTGCTTTGGCCGCCTGAACCGCGGCATTGAATGGGTCAGGTGTTTCCTCAGCACATAGGGAAAGGGGGTGCAAAGCCAATGTGCAGGCAGTCAGCATGCAGAGCGCGCTGCGCTGAAGGGGCAAAATCTTCATGGGGTCACGTCTCCCGAAATCAATTGCGACAAAGCCTAAAAGCAAAGCGCCCGCGCGACAATTGCCTTTGTTTACAAAGTTTTTTGCCTTGGCGCTAAAATGCGCCGCCGCGGGCCGTTACCTTATGAGGCTAGAGAGCGGTACCAATTTGCTCGCTGGTCTCAGAGGCGGTGTGACCCAATGCAGCGCCGCTTTTAATTTTGAAACAGGAGAAGTGTGATGGTACTCGCAATTGCAACGAATTCTAGCGCCTTATTGGCCAGCGCTGCCGCCTCGAGCGTTAATAAAGACATGGAAACGTCCATGGAGCGCCTTGCAACCGGCAAGCGCATCAACTCTGCCGCCGATGACGCCGCTGGCGTCGCGATTGCCTCACGCATGACGTCCGAGATCAACGGTTTGAACCAAGCGATCCGCAACGCGAGCGACGGTCAGTCGATGGCTGCGACAGCCGAAGGCGCGATGGTTGAAATCTCTGACATGCTCCAGCGTATGCGCGAACTGGCCGTTCAGTCGTCGAACGACACGCTCAATACAAATGACCGTCAGAACTTGAATGACGAAGTGACCCAGCTGAAAGCGGAAATTGACCGCATCGCGACCACGACGCGTTTCAATGACGTCAATATGCTGGACGGCACCGCTGATATTACCCTGCAAATCGGCGCCAAAGCCGGTGAGAGCCTCAACTTCAAAGTTGGTAATCTTGGTACGACGGCATTGGGCACATCGCTGACGGCCCTGACCTCAAGTGCTGCCACCTCGAACTCCGCTGAGGGCGTTGCTGCTACGAAATCAGTCTCGCAGATGGCGTTTAACGGCAACGACACCTATGGCTTTACGCTGACCGTTGGTGAAGGCGACGGGTCAACAACAGAAGCCCTGACAATCGCCAGTGCATCGGTGACTGGCAATTCGGCTTCTGACGTTGCAAGCAAAATCAACACGGCGATTTCGGCCGCTGTGACAGCAGGCACCTTGGCCGCTGATACGGTTTCCGCAACTGCCAACGGCAACGTTGTGACGATCGAAAACAAACTTGGTGACAGCATCGCAGTGTCCAACTTTTCGTCGGCCGGCAATGGCACAGCATCTTATGCGTCCATCTCTGGTGCTGGTGAAAGCAAACTGCTGACAGATACTGGTGCGACCACAGGTGTCACTAACAACGGTGGTGGCAGTGCAACCACTGCTAGCTCTATCCTCGCGCTACAGGCTGGCAAAGACTACAGCTTCAACGTGAATGGCACAGACATCACGGTTTCGAACCTCGGGACGACGACGACAGAAGCCGATCTGTTGGCCACGCTGAAACTTGCGATTGGTGATGGCGCTGCGGGTTCGACAGTCACAGGCCAGAACTTCTCGCTGCAGGATACAACTGGCAAAGAAATCGAGATCAAAAACTTCGTGGCGACATCTTCGCCTGTCGGTTCGGCAGGTTCGATGGTGCTGTCTACTCGTGTTGATGCTGACGCTAGTACGCCTGGCAATACTTACGCAGTTGGTGGCTCCGATACGACAGATATCGACAAAGGTGACATTGCGCAGCTTTCCTTCACTGAGGCAGAGGCTGACTATGGGTTTAAACTCGGCGGCCAAGCTTTCACTGTTGCGACGGCTTCTGCCGATAAAACGCTGCAAGAAGCGCTGGCAGTCACACGTGATGCGATCAACGCTAACACAACAATTAACAGTGATGTCACAGCTCGCTTGGTCGACGGTAAACTGGAAATCGAAGTCGCTAGTGGTGCATCTGCGGCTGCTACGCTGGATACTTTTTCCTCTACCGGGAAGCCCGCGGTCGTCGCTGGTACGGCAACCTTTGCTAACGTCAACCTGACGACGCAGGGCAGCGCTTCGACCACCAACGGTGTGGAAGCAACGCCATCCGAGATGACTATGAGCTTCTCCGAAGACGATACATATTCGTTCAAGATCGGCGGCACACAGGTCACTGCAGAAGTGTCCGGTGGCAACCTTGACGGCATGGTTTCGGCGATCAACTCGCAGTCGGCAACAACAGGCGTTAGCGCGGCTCTGTCGAACGGTGATGTATTACTGTCGAATGCCGCTGGTAGTGCAATCACCATCACCGATTTTGCCTCAACAGGAACAGGCATCGTCAATGCAGCTAACGCAGCGGGCCAGGGTTCGTCTGCCACGTTGACTAACTCTGCGGCGGTAACTGGTGCATCAACAGCTGCTGCTGGCACAGCCACCGCGACAACTATGGCGCTGAGCATGGATGCGACCGACGACGTCACATTCCAAGTGTCTGACGGTCAGACAACGGCAACCGTACGTTTGACCAGCTTTGACACGACTGACAACTCGGCAATGCTAGCTGAAATCACCTCTGCATTGTCTAACGCGGGTTCGAACATCACCGCTGCCGCTGCCAACGGCACGGCACCGATCATTTTGACCAATGCCACAGGCGGTGAGATCGATCTGACCAACTTCACCTCTGATGGTTCGGGCGTCATGACAGCGTCGCCCGGTGCACAGCAAGGTGTTGGCAAAATGCTGGACGATACCGGTGTATCGGCTTCCCAAAACGCAGTGTCGGCGATCGACATTTCAACGGATGCTGGTAGCCAAGACGCGATTTCTACAATTGATCGCGCGCTGGAATCGCTGGGTGGTGAACGTGCTAATCTGGGTGCAGTTGTTAACCGTCTCGACCACACGGTTAACAACCTGACCAACATTGTCGTCAACACGGAGGCCTCCAGAGGGCGCATCGAGGATGCTGATTTCGCAACGGAAAGCACAGCGTTGTCCAAGGCTCAGATCCTGCAACAGGCATCCACTGCGATGCTGGCGCAGGCAAATGCCTCCAAGCAAGGTGTGTTGAGCCTCTTGCAAGGTTAATCGACCTAAAAAGTAAAAAGCAGGCTCGGGTTTTTCCGGGCCTGTTTTCTTTTGGGCGATCACTTTTCCCGAAAGTTAAAGCTGGTATACCACGTGCTAACGAACAGGGAGCGATGACATGACAACTGCCTTTGGGAAACCTGTAGCGGGTGATGATGCGCTCGCTATGCGTCGGGTGACGACGATTGGGGAATGCATGGTTGAACTGGCGCCCGAACAGCAGGCGGGCTTGTTCCGGCAAGGGTTTGCGGGCGATACATTCAACACGCTTTGGTATCTCAAATCGTTACGGCCAGAATGGACCACCCGCTATTTTACGCGTGTGGGGGATGATGCGGTTTCATCTGAAATGGTCGCGATGATGGCGAACGCTGGGATCGATACAGACCATATCGCAAAAGACGCGGCGCGGTCGGTTGGGTTGTATCTTATCTCGCTAAACCAAGGTGAACGGAGCTTTACCTATTGGCGCAACCAGTCCGCAGCGCGGCAGTTGGGCGCGGATCGGGCTGCGCTGGAACGTGCGGTCGAGGGCATGGATCTCATTTACTTGTCGGGCATCACGCTGGGCATCTTGGATGATGCGGGCCGTGCCACATTACTGGATGTATTGCGGCAGGCACGGGCTGCAGGGGCGACGGTCGCGTTTGACAGCAACCTGAGGGTGCGTTTGTGGCCGTCCGTAGAGGCGATGTGCGCGGCAATTATGGAGGCGGCGGCCGTCAGCGATATCGTTTTGCCGTCCTATGATGATGAGGCGGACTTCTTCGGTGACGCAGACCCACAAGCGACCATTGACCGTTATCTAAGGGCGGGGGCCGGGTCGGTCATCGTCAAGAACGGCGCTGGTTCTGTGCACTACAATCACTCTGGTGCGACAGGTGTTGTCATCCCCAAAGTACAGTCCGTAATTGTTGATACGACCAGCGCGGGCGACAGCTTTAACGCAGGCTTTTTTGCGGAGCTGGGGCGTTCGGGCGACGTTGAAGCAGCGATCCGGTTGGCCTGCGAAGTGGCGCATCAGGTTATCGCACGGCGTGGCGCGCTTGTTCCGTTGGATTTGGACAAGTTAAGTCCAGTTGAGTCCATTTAGGATGCATCAAGCCTCTGGCGTATAAAACTCGCGGTAAAAGCGGTGCCCATGCGGTTGACACTTTCCATGGTCAGGCCCACCATCAAAAATGGTATACCATTTTCCAAGGCTGCGCATGAAGGGTGAAGCATGACACATACATTGGCGATTGGGCCATACAACGATGATGAAAAACAGGGTCTAACGCGGGATCTTGCGCCGATTTACCTTGATGGCCCAGCCGGTCTGGCGGACCTAGATACCGCGCAGCGCGAGGCGATCAAGGCTGTTGCCTACAAGGGTCATCATGCCTTTGGGGCGGCCGAGATGGACCTTTTGCCAAACGTTGGCGTGGTCGCGAATTATGGCGTGGGTTATGATGCAATCGACGTCAAAGAGGCCTCCGCACGGGGGATCAAAGTATCCAACACGCCCGGTGTTTTGAATGATGACGTGGCCGACCTTGCTGTGGCAATGCTGATCATGCAGGGCCGTGAGATGGAGCATGCAAGTGCATGGGCGCGGTCTGGCAAGTGGGCTGAACAGGGCGAATATCGGCTAAACCGAAAAGTGAGCGGTGGGCGTGTCGGTATCGTCGGTCTTGGTCGGATCGGGCGCGAAATTGCCGATCGTTTGGCTGCGTTCAAGATGGATATTCATTATTGGTCACGTTCTGAAAAGGACACACCGGGTTGGACGCATCATGCTGATCCGGTCTCGTTAGCTCATGCCGTGGACTACTTGATCGTTGCTTTGGTCGGCGGTCCGGACACAGAGCAGTTTGTTTCAAAAGAGGTGATCGCGGCACTCGGATCGCGGGGCGTGTTGGTTAACATTTCGCGTGGATCAACCGTGGATGAGGCTGCTTTGTTAGATGCTCTTGAAAGCGGTGCAATCGCTGGTGCGGCGTTGGATGTGTTTCTAAATGAGCCGAAAATTGATGCGCGGTTTTATGCGTTGGACAACGTCGTGATCCAGCCTCACCAAGGGTCCGGCACCGTTGAGACACGTGCCGCTATGGCCAAATTGCAGCGTGACAACGTGCTGGCGTTCTTGGCTGCTAAGGATTTGCTTACATCTGTAAACTAGCCAGACCTAGGGTCGTCCTCGCCTGAGCAATGCTTGTTCGTTCAGGCGGGGATTTTGATCTGTTATAAAGTACGTTAAAGGCGCAGGGGTTTTATGTGCCCTGCTTGTCGTCTTCTAGATAGTAGCGGATATTGTCCTCGAAGCTATCGTCGGCCGTTAACCCTAATTTAATGGACTTTTCGGGCGCCTGATCAAATCGCCAGCCCTTGACGATGTACTGGATGGCCGCGTCCGCTTCCCAACGGATAAGCTTGGCGGGTTCCGGGCCGACGACTCCGGTCATGGCGTCGATTAACTGGCGTACGGACCAGATTTTTCCCGGCATCATCATGTTGCGGTTTTGGCCAAGGTCTTCTTCTGCGAGTTCGGCGCCCTTGATAAGGTTCTCGACGCATTTTCGTGGACTAAGATAGTAGTGAAGGAAGTCTTCCTCAACCGGGCATACGGCCTCCTGGCCGTTCAGCGGTTCTCGCAGTATTGAGGACATGAATGACGAAGCTGCACGGTTTGGCTTGCCTGGCCGGACCGAAATCGTAGGCAAGCGGAAGCCGCGCCCATCGATGAAGCCTTTACGGCTATAATCGTTTAGCAATAGCTCCCCGATAGCCTTTTGTGTGCCATACGAGCTTTGCGGATTTAGAAGAGTGTGATCCACAATCGGGTCGGGCACTTCGCCACCAAAAACAGCCAGAGAAGATGTGAAAACAACAACCGGTTTTGTGCCTAATTCCCGAGCGCGCTCTAGCACATTGATCGTGCCGGTCATGTTGATTTTATACCCTAAATCAAAGTCTTCTTCGGCATGCGACGATACAATTGCAGCGAGCACATAGATCACGTCTGTGTCGGCATCGATGCAGCTGGAAACTGATGCGGGATTGGCGATGTCGCAAGTGGTAGTTTCAACCGCAAACGGGGCATCGATGGGTGCCGGATTGGTGATATCCGCTAGGACAATTTTGGTTAATTCCTTGCCGCGCAATTCGCCGCGCAATGCAAGGCTTTGTGCCAATTTCTGGCCTATGACACCACCGCCACCGAGGATTAAGACTTTCATGGGGCTCTCCGTTTCTTTTGATTTACAGCAAGTCGCGGGATGCGAGGTTTCGCATCAGCGCTGCGGTGCCAAAGGTCCATTCGGGACATTCTGTCGACAAGCGCACCGTGTTGCGCAGCGTACCTAGGTTTGGCTCTGTAATTTCGACGACATCGCCAACATGATGTGTGAAGCCTTGGCCCGGTGCATCGCGATCTTTGGTTGGTGCAAACATGGTCCCGCAAAACAGGACAAAACCATCAGGATACTGATGATGGCGCCCAATTGTTTGCGCCGCAAGGTCGGTCGGATCGCGGCTGATCTGTGTCATCGACGACTGGCCGTCGAGAGTGAAACCATCATCGCCAGTGACTTTCATGGTTAATTCAGCATGACGGATATCGTTAATGGTGTAGCTGTCGTCGAAGAACCGGATAAAGGGACCAAGGGCGCAAGATGCGTTGTTATCCTTAGCCTTTCCCAACAAAAGGGCAGAGCGTCCTTCAACATCACGAAGGTTAACGTCGTTACCAAGGGTGGCGCCGATAATCGTGCCTTCCGAGGTCACGCACAGCACGACTTCGGGTTCAGGATTGTTCCAATTGCTGACCGGATGCAGGCCTACATCTGCGCCGTAGCCAACAGCTGACATCGGTTGCGATTTGGTGAACACCTCAGCAAAGGGACCAATTCCGACTTCGAGATATTGTGACCACAAGCCTTCGGCTTGAAGGACTTCCTTAATCTTTTCCGCTGCATCAGATCCGGGTTTCACGCCTGAGAGGCTTTCGCCGATGATCTTGCTGACACGGGCTCGAATCGCGTTTGCACGCTCGGGATCACCGGCGGCTTGCTCCTCGATTACGCGCTCCACCATGCTATCAGCAAAGGTCACGCCGCAGGCCTTGATTGCTTGCAGATCCACTGGCGCCAGCAATTGGTTCGTTAATTTACTTAAGCTACCAATATCTTCCCCATCCGCGTCACGTACTAACGCAACTGGATCGTCTGCCTCACACAAATCGCGCATCGTCGGGATCGTTTTCGAGGTGATATCAATCACTCGCTCCGCTCGGATTGCAACAACGCAGGGTCCCAGACCAGGGCGCCAGAGGCGTCCTGCAAGAGCCGCATTCGGGACAGGATTGGACAATGGCAGCATGATCTATTTCTCATTCGTCGGCGGCAACATTTTGCCGGGGTTGAGGATGTTTTTGGGGTCTAACGCGGCCTTGATCGCACGCATTGGGGTCAGGGCGTCGCCATGTTCGGCCTGCATGTAGCGTTGTTTCCCAAGGCCAATCCCGTGCTCACCCGATACGGTCCCACCTAATCGCAACGCTGTTTTGCACAGGTCGCCGGTGAACTGTTCGGCGCGCTTCATCTCATCCGGATCATTGGGGTCGACCGAAAGGCCGGCGTGGAAATTGCCGTCCCCGACATGACCCACAATCGTTGCGGTAAGTCCTAATTTCTCTGCATCCCGCTGGGCTTGACCGACGGCTTCAGCCAGTTTTGAAATTGGAACGCAAACGTCCGTTGGCCAAACGTGTTTGCCGTTACCCAAGGCGGCGGAAGCGTAATGCGCGTCGTGGCGCATTGCCCAAAGGGCTGTTCGATCCTCGGTGGTGTCTGCGGTCTTCCAGCCAGATGCGCCGTATTCATGTGCGATTTCAGAGAAAGCTGCGCGCTGGTCTTCGACTGCAGCGGGGGAGCCGTGAAATTCGAGAAACAGGTGGGGTACTTCGGGCAAGCCAGCATCGGAGTATTTGTTAAAACCCCGCACCATCATGTGGTCGAGAAGTTCGATCCGGGCCATGGGGATGCCGCATTGGATTGTTGCGATAACGCAGTTAACTGCGTCATCCACGGTGTCGAACCGGCAGGTGGCTGCGGTGGTCGCCTCCGGTAACCCATGTAACTTTAGCGTTAATTTGGTGATGATACCGAGCGTGCCTTCGGACCCGATAAGCAAGTGCGTTAGGTCATAGCCATTCGACGCCTTGCGCGCAGCCGATCCTGTTCGGATCACGGTGCCATCCGCCAATACCGCCTCAAGTGCGAGTATATTTTCGCGCATTGTGCCATACCGGACCGCGGTTGTCCCGCTCGCTCGGGTTGCGGCCATGCCGCCCATGCTCGCGTCTGCACCCGGGTCCACCGGGAAAAATAGGCCCGTGCTGCGGAGGTGCTGGTTCAACTCTTTCCGGGTGACACCAGCTTGGACCACACAGTTTAGATCGTCTGAATTAACTTCAAGCACTTGCTTCATATCGCGAAAATCAAGACTAACGCCGCCTGCCGTTGCGAGGTGCTGACCCTCCAGCGACGATGCCGCGCCGACGGGCGTAATGGGGCAGCTATGATCCGCGCAGATTTTGACAATTATGCAAACATCCTCGGTTGAGGTTGGATAAGCGACAGCATCGGGCGGGGTGTTTGGGAAATAAGTCTCGTTCTGACCGTGTAAAGTTAGGTCCGCCTGGGACGTATTAATTTTGTCGCCGAGCTGCGCTATAAGTGCGTCAATTGCGGATTTGATACTCATGAGGTGGCGGTCCATGTGGCTAGGGCGACAACGGTTAGCATCGCAAGGGCCATGCCGCTGTTAATCGCGCGTTCGGTGCGTTGATTTAGGTTAAGCTCGTGCAGAGCCGTGCCAGCCCAAAGCCAGGCCAAGTGGATAGGGATCCAAATAGTGTTCATAATCAGTACTTTGATCAATATTTCAAAGGGCAGACTATCCGGCGCAAAGCTGAATCCGGAAATAAGAGACGTGTTAACCACATATGCCTTTGGGTTAATTGCCTGTAGGGCTAAGCCACTGCCAATTCCGGGCGGGTTTTTAGCTGCAATGAAAGCAATTTTGGACCCTGCAAACGCGATCCGCGCAGCGAGATAGAGCAAATATGCGATTGAAGCTGTCATCAGAAGCGTGCGCAGCCAGGGGACTGATAACACGATTGCGGCCATCCCAGTTACGACGGCCAACAATACAAGGTTTGTGCCAATGAAAAGGCCCAGCACATACCTGAGCGAGGGGCGAAAGCCGTACGCCGCGCCAAAACCCGCAGTGGTTAACACCCCCGGGCCGGGCGTGATGATCAGCAGGATAACAGCAAGTGCAAATGTACCCATCAGGAAAATTCCAGCTGCACTTTCATAGCCTTAGTTCGGTCATTTGCGGTATCAAATGCATCTTGAAACTTCGCCAGTGGAAAGCTGTGGGTGACCAACGGAGCTACATCAATCAGGCCTTTTTGCATAAATGCGACGGCCTGTGCGAACTCTGAATGAAAGCGGAAAGAGCCTTTGATCGAGAGTTCTTTGGCTGTGATTTGCATCATTGGGAGTGTCATGTCGCCCGATAGGCCGAGCTGCACAAGCGTCGCGCAAGGACACAACGCACTGATCATCGCGCGAAGTGCAGGCTCCGCCCCCGAGCATTCGATCCCAACGTCGATCGTCCCCTTGTCGGTGGTGTATGGGCTTAACGCATCTGGTGTTAACAGAGTGTTTAGCGTTACATCCGCGCCGGCGGCTTTTGCGCGCGCAAGTGCCGTATCGGTGATATCAGTCGCAATAATTTCCGCGGCTCCGGCGCGACGCGCGGCAAGAATAATTAGGATGCCAATTGGGCCGCACCCAGTTACCAAAACGCGTTTGCCCAAAATGGTTCCGGCTTGTTTTACCGCATGCAAACAAACTGCTAATGGTTCAGTCATCGCGGCCTCTGCTGGGCTTAGGCAATCGGCTTTGACGCATTGCGAAGCGTCCGCGATCAGGCTTTCCCGGAAGGCGCCTTGGATGTGGGGATACGGCATAGCGGAGCCATAAAACCGCATATTCAGACACTGATTGGGCAGACCGCGCAGGCATTCGCTGCAATCAGCGCACGGGCGAGAAGGCGAAACCGCGACTAGGTCACCGGTTTTTAGCCCGCTGACGTTAGCTCCCACTTCAGCAATATAACCGGACACTTCGTGCCCAAGGATCATGGGTTCACGAAGCTTAACGCTGCCGAAACCTCCATGATTAAAGTAATGCATGTCGCTGCCGCAGATGCCGCCACGGGCCATTCTGATGCGGACCTGATCGCGATCTAACGCTTCATCCGGCGCTTCGCTCAGGCGCAAATCCTTGGGCCCGTGCGCATAGAGTGCTTGCATCAGATGACCCTCCCCTGCCTATGAAAACGCGGCTTGCGCTGCGCCGTAAATGGTATACCATTTTTGCTAAGTAAGAGCGTCGGCAGGGATTTGTCAAATACCCAAAGGCCGCGCAGCACCGGAGGGAACATGCCAAATTTCGATCTAACTGGCCGCGTGGCATTGGTCACGGGGTCGTCTAAGGGCATTGGGTTTGCCCTGTCCAAAGGGCTTGCCGAAGCGGGTGCGAAGCTGGTTATGAATGGTCGCAATATCGCCGATCTTGAAGCCGCGGCAGACAGGTTGCGCGCAACAGGGGCGCAGGTAGATACGCTTTGCTTCGACGTGACGGACCCCGCTGCAGCGCGTGAGGCGATTAATGAATATGAACGCATTGGGCAAATCGACATCTTGATTAACAACGCGGGCATGCAACACCGCGGTCCGCTAGAGGATTTTGAGACGGACGCCTTTGATCATCTCATGCGGACAAACGTCAATTCTGCCTTCTATGTTGGGCAGGCTGTAGCCAAGCATATGATCCCGCGCGGTCAGGGGAAAATCATCAATATTGCGTCGGTTCAGACGGCACTCGCGCGTCCCGGCATTGCGCCATATACCGCCTCAAAAGGCGCGATCGCTAATCTTACCAAGGGGATGGCAACCGATTGGGCACGGCTAGGTTTGAACTGTAACGCAATCGCGCCCGGCTATTTCGATACGCCTCTGAACGCAGCTTTGGTGGCGGATCCAAACTTCTCGGCGTGGTTGGAAAAGCGGACGCCGCAAGGGCGTTGGGGCAATGTCGAAGAGCTTCAGGGCGCGGCGGTATTCCTCGCCTCTGATGCGGCGAGCTTCGTTAACGGACACACGTTGTATGTCGACGGCGGCATCACTGCGAGCCTTTAGAGGAAATATTGATGACTGAAAAACTAACGGTTGGGTTTATCGGCGTTGGCTTGATGGGCCACGGGATGGCGAAAAACATCCTTCAGGGCGGATATCCTTTGGTTATTAAGGGGAACCGCAATAGGGCACCTGTGGATAGCCTAGTTGGTATGGGCGCGACCGAAGTCCAGACCGCGCGGGAGATGGCTGAGCAGTGTGATGTGATCCACCTTTGTCTGTCTAACTCTCCGCAGGTTGAGGCGATTATTCGTGGCCCTGACGGTATCTTGGCTGGTGCGCGCAACGGCCTGATCGTGGTCGATACAACGACCGCGGATCCAACATCTACAATGGCGCTGGCCGATGAGATGGCAGCACAGGGTGTGCACATGGTTGACGCGCCATTGGGCCGAACCCCCAAAGAAGCCGAGGCCGGGTCGCTTGATGCGATGGTTGGCGCATCTAGCGAAGCGTTTACCAAGGTTAAGCCGATTATCGAATGCTGGTCGGGCTCCATTAACCATATCGGCGGGGTTGGAGCGGGCCATAAGATGAAGTTAATCATGAATTTCATGGCGATGTCCTATGCATCGGTTTATTCCGAGGCGCTGAGCATCGCGGTTAAATCTGGCCTGACACCGCAATCGGTGCGGGATGTTATGGCGCCCTCGCGCATGGGGTGCGGTTTCTTCGATACGTTCTTTTCTGGCGCTGTCGGCGGTGACCCTGATGCGCACAAATTTGCTATCGCTAATGCGGCCAAAGATGTGCGGTATGTGGCGTCCATGGCAACCGCCGCGGGTGTGATGAACCCGATGGGGGCAGCCGTCCGGAACTACTTTGATCAAGCCGAAGCGGTTGGCAAAGGGCAGGATTATGTGCCGACGATTGCCAGTCATATCGCAGAATTGAACGGTTGCGATCTGTCTGAAGCTGTTAAGAAAGGCGAAAGCTAGGGTTAACCTTGCGATCACCGAACCCAAGTGAGGATCATTCATTGTCATCCCCTAAGCCAAATGTCGGCGCACCTATCGGGCCTATGGACTTCACAGCACTGGATGGTGGCCCAATCACCGTTGGTGGCCCCACGGATCGCTGGACGCTATTGGTGGTTTACCGGGGGCGGCATTGCCCGCGCTGCAAGCGTTATCTGAACAAGTTCAACGCTATGCTTTCCGATTGGACAGCATTGATGGATATCGTTGTTGTTTCTGCGGACAGCTTGGAAAAAGCGCAGCTGGACAAGGCTGAATTCGGCTGGAATTTCAATCTGTGCTATGGCCTGACGGAGGCGCAGATGCGATCCCTTGGGCTGTATGTATCCGACCCTTTGTCCGAGGCCGAAACCACGACGCGGTTTGCCGAACCGGGCACTTTTGCGATCCGACCTGATGGAACGCTGATGCTGGTCGATATCTCAAACGGGCCGGCGTCGCGGCCTGATTTGGACGAATTGCTTGATGGAATGCGATTCAATATCGAAAATGACCGGCCGGTGCGCGGGACAGCATAGTTGGTTAATGAGGCGGGCCGTTGGTTAAAACGGCCTCTCGCTTAGCTCACCAATTTTGCGGTGCCGTCTTCTAGCATTGCTTGCACTTTCGCCATCTCACAGAAGCCATTTTGGACCTTTGCATCGAGGGTATCTTCCAGTTCCTGTATGGCTGCCAGTTGGGCGATAACAGCATCAATCATCGCAAAGGGCACGACGACAACACCATCTCGGTCGGCGACAATCATGTCGCCGGTTTCGACATGCCGGCCGCCAACAACAGCACCAAACCCAACCTTGCCAGGTCCGTTCGAGTAAGGAGAGTTTGGGCTAAGCCCGGCACACCACGCAGGCAGGCCCGCAGCCACAATCCCGGGGTAGTCGCGCATTTGACCGTCGGTGATAAACCCAGCTACGCCCTTGTTTTTCATCATCCCGCAGAATCTGTCGCCAGCTGCTGGGCAATTCGTGTGGCCGTGTACCGCCGCCACAATAACATCGCCCGGCTGCGCAATGTGGATCGCGCCCATCGTCGCCAAAATCTCTGCTGGACCGTTGTCAGCCACGAGTGCGGGGCCATGGGTGTGTAAGGGCAGGCCACCATCTATGCAGACCGGCTGGATTGACGTGCACAGCGCGCCTTGCCCGTCCATTGCGTCGCACAAGAACCCGGTTGGGATGTTCTTGAATGCGTCGATCTGCGCCTGCGTCGGCCTGTTAATCGTGGCGCGAATTGTCAGCTTGGCGGGTTCTTCGATCATTTTAATCTCCCTTGATGTTGTATTGGGGCGCGGCTCATAGAATAATCGTTAACGCATAAAAGGTGCCCATTCCGGCGATGATTGCCCCGATGACTGACCCACGAAGCCCGACCAAAAATGCGGCAATGGCGGCGATGATGCGGACCGGGTCCATGTCCCCGCTTGTGGCGTCGGGCCACAGGACCAAAGGCGTGAACAGCGCGGGAAAGACCGCCACCCCAACATAGCGCAGATGCAATAGCGCCCATTCCGGCAGTTCCCGCCCACCCAGCAGGCCAAGGAATGAAAACCGGATAGCAAAGGTGCCAAGCCCAAGTGCGATGGTCAGCAGCCAAAATGTTGTATCGTCGATCATGGTGCGCATACCTTGCGGCGTCGGATAAACAGCTCTGTTTGGGCTCCGACGATCATCGCAATGATTGCCGCAATAAAGAGGCCAAGTGACCAAGGCACCCACGCGAATGCAATTGCCATTGCGCAGGAAGTTAGTGCAGCGACCACGTGTGACAGCGACCGTAGCAGGGGTGCGGTTAGTGCGATGAAACAAACCGGAACGGCGAAATCCAATGACCAGCTTTCGGGTATGGCCTGCCCCAAGATTGCGCCCAAAAGTGTGCAGGCATACCATATCGGGCAGATCAGCATCATAGCCCCAAAGTAGTACGCAACCTTGGTGTCCGGGGTCATTTCGGGGCGATCTTCGTATGTTTTGACCGCTACAGCAAAGGCTTGGTCGACCATCAAATAGGCCATCAAGGCCCGTGTTCCTAGCCGGGCGTGGCCCAAGTGCGGAACCAAAGCGGCGGAATACATCGCCATGCGCAGGTTGACGGCCAGGGCGGCGAATAGGGCAATGAACACCGGCGCTTGGTCTTGTAGCAGCGCAAGCGCCGTGAATTGAGACGCTCCGGCAATCACTAGAACCGACATGGACATGGTCTGTAAAATGTCCAAACCCGCATCCCGCGCCACGACGCCGAACAACATCGAATAGGGCACAACGATCAGGATGAATGGCGCGCAATCGAGGTAGCCGCGCCAAAAGGCTTGGCGCGTCGTCATTGCAGGCTGCTTGATCGCAATTTCACGCGCAAATAGACCAACCCAGCCGCTGACGCCTCGCACTGCGCACGCTGCCGTGCGATTTGATCGCCTGTGGCTTCGGATGCAGCCTTGGCCAGTTCCTCCATGCGGTCACATTGCATCAAGTTCCCCAGCAGATCGTACTTTAACTCAACCGCGGCAATTGTCGCGAGCCGCTCATCAGCGGTTTCTTTGATCCGCTCCATGTTGGCTGCGATACCGATATTCCAGGCCTCTCGGGCTTGGCCGAAACACAGCACCGCTGAGGCGGTCATTTCGCTAGGCGTCGTAAGGCAACGTTGGTGTGCCTGATCCACACACACGGTTGGGTTTTCGCCTTGGGCGAGCCGCTCATTCAGGCAGGCATCGGTTGTGATCAGATCGACATCCGCTGACGCTACTGAGCCAAAACTCAAAGCCACAAACACGCATGCCGCGTGCAAGATACCGTTTCGCATTGGCTGCTCTCCCTCTCCCTTGAGTGGGCTCATCTTTGCCCTTGCATTTGGTATACCATTTCGGAATGGTATGCCAAGCGCCCCTTTCTAAGCGGGCAAATTCACATCATGGGAGGGCACGATGTCTGATACCCGCGCCAACAAGCGGTTCCGCTCGCAGGAGTGGTTTGACAACCCAAACAACCCGGGCATGACAGCGCTGTATACCGAACGGTATCAAAACAGCACCTTTACCCGCGAAGAGCTGCAAAGCGCGCGTCCGGTGATTGGGATTGCACAGACCGGCTCGGACCTTGTGCCCTGCAATAAAATCCATGTGTTCCTGATGGATCGCATCAAGGCGGGCATACGTGAGGCTGGTGGCATTCCGATGGAATTCCCAGTGCATCCTGTTCAGGAAACTGGCAAACGCCCGACGGCGGCGCTGGATCGTAACCTTCAATATCTTAGCCTTGTTGAGGTGCTGCATGGCTATCCGCTGGATGGTGTCGTGCTGACCACCGGCTGTGATAAAACTACGCCCGCGATGTTGATGGGCGCGGCCACCATGGATATTCCCGCCATCGCCTTGAATGGTGGGCCGATGCTGGACGGTTGGTGGAAAGGAAAGCGTGCTGGATCCGGCGCAATCGTCTGGGAAAGCCGCCGCCTTTTGGCTGAAGGCAAGATCGACTATGAGGAGTTTATGAAGCGCGTGTGCTCCTCTGCGCCGAGCCAAGGGCATTGTAACACGATGGGTACGGCGAGCACGATGAACGCGATGGCTGAGGCGCTGGGCATGACCCTGACGGGCAACAGCGCGATCCCTGCGCCGTTTCGTGAGCGGATGGCCATGGCCTATGAGACCGGCAAGCGGATCGTTGGAATGGTCTATGAGGACCTCAAGCCCTCGGACATCCTGACGCGTGAAGCTTTTGAAAACGCGATTGTGGTGAATTCCGCGATCGGCGGATCGACGAATGCGCCGCCACACTTGCAGGCCGTCGCGCGGCATATTGGCGTTGAATTGCACGTGACTGATTGGGAGAAAATCGGCTTTGACGTGCCCTTGATGGTCAACATGCAGCCCGCTGGCGAATACCTTGGCGAAAGCTTTTTCCGTGCAGGTGGTGTGCCCGCAGTAATGGGTGAGTTGATCAAGGCTGAGCGCTTGCATCTGGACGTCATGACCGCCACAGGCAAAACGATGGGAGAAAACCTGTCAGGTTGGGAGAGCGAAGATACCGACGTGATCACCACCTACGCGGAACCGATGCGCTTGCATGCCGGGTTCAAGGTTTTGTCCGGAAATCTCTTTGACAGTGCGCTGATGAAAACCAGCGTGATTTCATCAGATTTCCGCCAAAGGTTTTTATCAGAGCCGGGCAACGAGGGGGTGTTTGAAGCGCGTGCCGTCGTGTTCGAAGGCCCAGAGGATTATCATGACCGGATCAACGATGCCTCGCTTGAGATTGATGATCACACGATTCTGTTTATCCGTGGGGTTGGCTGTGTGGGGTATCCCGGCTCAGCTGAAGTGGTGAATATGTTGCCGCCTGACGCGATTGTCCGGCAAGGGGTGAACCATTTGCCAACGGTTGGTGATGGGCGCCAGTCCGGCACGTCCGAGAGCCCGTCGATTCTGAACGCTTCACCGGAGTCGGTGGTTGGTGGTGGGCTTGCCTATCTAAACACAGGTGACCGTGTCCGATTGGATCTCAACGCGAGCCGGATGGATGCTTTGGTGCCAGACGACGAGTGGCAGGCGCGTATTGATGCGTGGGAAGCACCTGAGTTAAAGCATCAGACCCCTTGGCAGGAGATTTACCGCAAGCATGTTGGGCAGTTGTCCGATGGCGGCTGTCTGGAGTTGGCGACGGCGTACCAGAAAATTCGTCACGATTTGCCGCGTGATAATCACTAGTTGGGGGCTCTGCCCCCGCTTCGCTCCCCCGGGATATTTACGAACCAAACAAGGTAGGGACACGGGTCCATGACAAAGAGTATCATCATCACCGGCGGTGGGCGCGGGATTGGTAAGGCAACGGCTGAGGCGTTTCTTGAGGCGGGCTGGAAAGTTGGTCTTGTGGGGCGTAACGCAGATGCTTTGGAGGCTGTTGCTGCCACGCATGGAAATGCGTTGGCCATGCCTTGTGACGTGAGTGACGAAGCATCGGTGGTGGATGCCTTTGGAAAAGCTGCGGCACAGTGGGGCCACCTGGATGTGCTGTTTAACAATGCAGGTGTATCGCTGGCTTCGACCACAGTGGATGAGATCGACGTTGCTGCGTGGCGGAACCTTATTGATATCAACATCACCGGCAGTTTTATTTGTGCCAAAGTGGCTTTTGGTTTGATGCGGGCGCAGGACCCGCAGGGTGGGCGGATCATTAATAATGGTTCGGTTTCAGCCTATGTGCCGCGGTATGGTTCAGCCGCTTATACGACATCCAAGCATGCGATCACTGGATTGACGCGCTCGGTTTCCTTGGATGGGCGTGCGTATAATATTGCGTGTGGTCAGATCGATATTGGCAACGCCTTGACCGATATGGCCGTGGCGATGACCAAGGGTGTGCCGCAGGCTGATGGGTCAATGGCAGTAGAGCCGGTGATGGACGTGTCGAACGTTGCCTCATCGGTACTGCACATGGCGTCATTGCCGTTGGATGCGAACGTTCAGTTCATGACCGTGATGGCGTCAGCGATGCCCTATATCGGGCGCGGTTAGACGTAACGCTGGGAAGTGGTGGGTGAATTGTCACCCACCTTTTACTTTTCGTTCTCTGGCCCAGATGTACAAACCCGACCCGATGATAATCGCGCCGCCGCCCAGAGTGTAAACTGTGGGCCATGTGCCGAATACAAAGATACCCGCGAATGCGGCAAACACAATCTGCGTGTAAAACATCGGGGAAAGCAGTGAGGCATCTGCCCAGCGGTGCGCCGTAGTGGCCGCGATATGACCTGTGGCGCCGAAAAAGCCGATGGCCATAAAGACCATCCACGCCTGCATATCCGGTGGCCAGACCCACCCCTTGATCACAAAGGGCAAAAGGATTGTGGTAGAAACGGCCGACGACCAAAGTTGTTGTGTTGCGTTGCTTTCGATACCCGCCAACATGCGTGTCATCACGAAATAGAGCGATGCTACAAGCACCGACGCGACCGACAATAGCATAGCGGGGTGCCATGCCGCCGACCATGGTTGGGTCACGACCAACACCCCTGAAAAGCCCACGCAGACTGCAATGACACGGCGAAGGCCTACGGTTTCGCCCAGCATTGGGATTGCCAATAGAGTGACCATGATTGGCATCGTGAATTGTATGGTCGTGGTGATTGTGATGGGCAAATAGCTGAGTGCGATGAAGTTTAGGATCGTACTGCCCAGCAAAAAGACTGAGCGCAGGAACTGCTTGCCCGGGCTTTGGGATCGGAGCGCATCCAGCCCTTCTTGGGGGAGGTATACGATCAGTGACACGAGTAGGTGCCCGGCGTATCGGGCAAACACCACCTGCAACGCAGGCAGCCCCGCGATCAGCAACCATTTGGCTGACGTGTCGATACAGGTGAACAAGGCCACCGCGAGCACCATGATACCGATGCCCG
>NZ_CEZFMW010000014.1:0-41961 GCF_982993085.1 Thalassobacter sp.
CGCGCGCTCCTTAACGGTAAGCAATTTGTTTAACACCGGCCACGACCTCATCGGTGGTGATCAGCGCGAATTTCTCAAGGTTGGCCGCGTATGGCATCGGCACATCCTTGCCCGTCAGGCTCAGGACCGGCGCGTCGAGGTAGTCAAACGCGCGCTCCATGATGACGCTGGCCATATGGTTGGCGAGCGAGCCGACTGGGAAGCCTTCTTCCACAATCACGCAGCGGTTGGTTTTTTGCACCGAGGCGATGACCGCGTCATAATCGATGGGACGCAGGGTCCGCAGGTCGATCACGTCACATTCGATACCCTCTTCGGCCAGCTTTTCAGCGGCTTCAAGCGCGTAGGTCATTCCGATGCCCCAGCTGACGATCGTGGCGTCCGAGCCGGTGCGCCATGTGCGGGCTTTGCCGAAGGGGATGGTGAAGTCATCCATGTCCGGTACTTCGGACGATTTCCCGTAGAGGATCTCGTTCTCAAGGAAGATGACCGGATTGTTATCGCGAATGGCGGTCTTCATCAGGCCTTTGGCGTCCGCGGCTGAGTAGGGCATCACAACCTTGAGGCCGGGGATCGAGGCGTACCATGCCGCGTAATCCTGTGAGTGCTGTGCACCGACGCGGGCGGCCGCGCCATTGGGGCCACGGAACACCATGGGTGCCCCCATCTGACCGCCAGACATATACAGTGTCTTGGCTGCAGAGTTGATAATGTGGTCAATGGCTTGCATGGCGAAGTTAAACGTCATGAACTCGACGATGGGGCGCAGACCTGCAAAGGACGAGCCCGTCGCGATCCCGGCAAAGCCGTGCTCGGTGATCGGTGTGTCGATAACGCGGCGCGCGCCGAATTCGTCCAGCATACCTTGGCTGACCTTGTAGGCGCCTTGGTATTCCGCAACCTCTTCGCCCATCAAATAGACGGTGTCGTCGCGGCGCATTTCTTCGGCCATTGCGTCGCGGATCGCTTCGCGCACGGTCTGCGTTTTCATTGGCGTGCCCTCGGGGTAATCGGGGCTGCTGTCCACAACGGGGGCCACTGGTGCGGCGGCGGTGGCCGGCGCGGATGCGACAGGGGCCTCGGCTGCTGCGGGCGCTGCGGCGGCGGGTTCGGCGGGGGCGGACATGTCCTCACCGGCTTCACCGATGATGGCGATGGGGGTGTTCACTTTGACGCCCTCGGTGCCCTCAGCAATCAGCAGTTTGCCTACAACACCTTCGTCGATGGCTTCAAATTCCATCGTGGCTTTGTCGGTTTCGATCTCGGCGATAATATCGCCCGAGGCAACGGTGTCGCCCTCTTTTACCAGCCATTTGGCCAGTGTGCCCTCTTCCATGGTCGGCGAGAGAGCCGGCATCAGAATTTCAGTTGCCATTGGTAGTTCTCCTCAAATTCTGTCGGCTCAATCGGCGTAGATGTCGGTCCAGAGTTCTTCCAAAGCGGGCTCGGGGCTCGTCTTGGCGAATTCTGCGCTCTCGTTCACGATGGCTTTGATGTCTTTGTCGATTGCCTTTAGCTCGTCTTCGTTGGCGTGCTTGCCGGTCAGCAACATGTCACGAACTTGCTCGATGCAGTCGCGCTCTTCGCGCATCTTTTGCACCTCATCACGGGTCCGGTATTTGGCGGGATCCGACATGGAGTGGCCGCGATAGCGGTATGTTTTCATCTCAAGAATATAGGGGCCTTTGCCTGCGCGGCAGTGCGCGACGGCCTTTTCTCCAGCGGCTTTGACCGCAAGGACATCCATCCCGTCAACCGCTTCGCCAGGAATGCCAAAGCCAAGACCACGTGTGTAGATGTCTGGCGTCTTGGAGGCCCGCTGCACCGATGTACCCATGGCGTACTGGTTGTTTTCAATTACGAAAATGACGGGCAGCTCCCAGAGGGAAGCCATGTTGAAGGTCTCATAGACCTGACCTTGGTTCGCGGCTCCATCGCCAAAATAGGCGAACGATACGCGGTCATTCCCAAGGTACTTGTCCGCGAAAGCGAGGCCCGCACCGATGGGCACCTGCGCCCCCACGATACCGTGGCCACCATAGAAATGTTTCTCTTTCGAGAACATATGCATGGAGCCGCCTTTGCCCTTGGAATAGCCACCTTCGCGGCCCGTCAGTTCGGCCATAACGCCGTTTGGGTCCATGCCGCAGGCCAACATGTGGCCGTGATCACGGTAGGACGTGACGCGCTTGTCGCCTTCCTCTGCGGCGGCCTCTAGGCCAACCACAACGGCTTCTTGACCAATGTAGAGGTGGCAGAACCCCCCGATCAAACCCATGCCATACAACTGGCCTGCTTTTTCTTCAAAGCGGCGGATCAGAAGCATTTGACGGTAGTGCTCCATCAATTCTTCTGATGAAACGTTCGGTTTCTTCGCACTCTTAGCGCTTTTGGTGGCCATGTAAGGGTTCCTCCGGGCGAGCAATCGCGGATAGTTTAGTATTGAACTATCTTGTAATCGGCAACGGCGCGGCTGTCTACAGCACAGTTAATGCCGCGACAATCTGCTCGGAAACCCGCGTAAAGGGCGCTTAGGGGATGGTTTTATTGGATGACAATCTCATCCGCGCGCACAAGGCCCAGCACCTTGCGGGCGCGTTCGTCCAACAGATCCACGTCTAGATACTCGTCTGACATTCGCTTGGTCAGGTTTTCCATTGCAACAACGTCGGCCTCAAGCTGGTCGAACTCTTGCTGCAACTCGCTGCGCTGCGCCTCTAGCTCGATCCGCTCAAACAAGCCGTATTCACCCTGTACCGCGGCAAAGGTGAAGTACCCCGCAAGCGTCAAAACGCCAACGATGAAGAACAACGAAAACAGGGAACGGGTTCGATGGGGTCGTGCCATGGTGCGCCTCGAAGTGCGGCCTCTGGATGGGCCTTTGGTGCAGTATGGCAGAGCCCGGGGGATTTGTGAATCCCCCGTGGCCGGTATTTGCGGGCCTTCGCGCTTAGCCCGCGACGGAGGCTACGTAGATGCTGTCGATTGTAGCGGCGATTGTGCTGTTGAAAGCCTCATCGGATTGCTGCGCCGAAAGGCCCTCGGTCAACGCGCGAGAGAACGAGGCGATGACGCCCGTGTTCTGCGACAGGCGTGTGTTGGCTTCCTCGCGGGAATACCCGCCCGAAAGGGCCACGACACGCATGACGGCGGGATGATCGACCAGGGGCTGATACAGGTTCGCCTTTTCGGGCAGGGTCAGTTTTAGCATAACCTCTTGGCCCGCAGGTACCGTGTCCAGGTGTTTGGCGATTTCCGCCAGCAAGATATCCTCAGCTGCTGCTTTGTCGGCGATGGAGATCGTGACCTCGGGTTCGATGATCGGGATCAGGCCATGGGCCAGCACTTGGCGCGCGACCTCAAACTGTTGGGCGACAACTGCGGCGATGCCGACGGGGTTTGCCGCGTGAATGACCGACCGTTCTTTGGTCCCAAAGATCCCCTTGGCTGCCGCGCGGGTCAAAAGCGCGTCCAGATCGGGCATGGGCTTGAGCATTTGCGCGCCGTCGGCCTCATCCGCGAGTCCCTTGTCGATTTTGAGGAACGGAACAACGCCGTTGTCGTCCCACAGGGCTGCGGGGCTTGGCTTGCCGCCCATTTCGCGGTCCATGGTCATCTCAAACAAGATCGCGCCAACGACTTTTTCGCCAGAAAAAGCGGGTGCGTCCACGATGCGCGCGCGCATGGCGTGGATAAGGTCGAACATCTCCGCCTCGCTGGAATAGGCATCCTCTTCGATGCCATACAGGCGTAGGGCCTTGGGCGTCGAGCCGCCAGATTGGTCGAGGGCGGCAATAAATCCTTTACCGGTCCGGACTTGGTTGGCTTGTGTCTCGTTCATAGAAGCGGCCTTTCTGAATGTGTTAACACTGGCTTAGCTGCCTCAGAAAGGGACCGCAATTATGATCGCGCTAACGGTCGCGCATCAGCTTTGCAGTGCTGCAACCCCGGGGAGAGTTTTGCCCTCCATCCATTCAAGGAATGCGCCACCTGCGGTGGAGATGTAGGTAAAGTCCGCACCCGCGCCCGAGGTGTTGAGGGCCGCCACCGTATCGCCGCCGCCGGCCACGGAAATCAGGCCGCCATCGCGGGTCAGGCGCGCTGCGGCTTGGGCCGCGGCGTTGGTTGCTGTGTCAAAGGGCGGGATTTCAAAGGCACCGAGCGGGCCGTTCCAGATCAAGGTCTTGGAGGCTTCAAAGGCCGCGATGATTTGTGCGGTGGCGTCGGGCCCTGCATCTAGGATCATGGCGTCGGCGGGGCAGGCATCTGCAGGAACAACCTCACATTCTGCATTGGCCTCAAACGCGCGCGCGACCACAACATCCGAGGGCAGCAGGATGCGGCATCCGGCAACGCGGGCCGTTTCCAGGATTTGAATGGCGGTGTCGGTCATCTCATGCTCAGCAAGGGATTTGCCGACGTCGATGCCTTGGGCGGCCAGAAATGTGTTGGCCATGCCGCCGCCGATCACAAGCGTATCGACCCGGTGCACAAGGTTACCCAGAAGTTCCAACTTGGTTGAGACTTTGGCCCCGCCGACAACTGCCGTGACAGGGCGCTTGGGCGCGCCCAGAGCGGCCTCAAGCGCGCTGAGCTCAGCCTGCATCAAGCGCCCGGCACAGGAGGGCAGCAGCTTGGCCACACCTTCGGTAGATGCATGGGCACGGTGCGCGGCCGAGAAGGCATCATTGCAATAGATGTCGCCTAAGGAGGCCAGAAAGGCCGCCATTTCGGGGGCGTTTTCTGTTTCCAGCGGAGAAAATCGCGTGTTCTCGATCAGGGCAACGGCACCCTCGGGCAGCGCGTCTAGATCGGCACGCGAAGGCTTCTCAAAGAAGGTGATGGGGTGGCCCAACGCGGCTTCTAGCGCGGGGGCGACAAGCCGTAGGGACATGTCGGGATTGGGCTGGCCCTTGGGGCGACCAAAGTGCGCAAGCGTCACGGGACGCCCGCCTGCGGCAAGGATATCGCGCAAGGTCGGAAGGATACGTTGAATACGGGTGTCGTCAGTAACGCGCCCGTTTTCCATCGGCACGTTGATATCCACGCGGGTCAAGACCAGCTTGCCCGTCAAATCCATGTCGTCGAGTGTTTTCCAGCTCATTAGGTCTCTCCGCCAGTTCTGTTGCCGCCAGTTGCGTCTGGTGGATGAGTATTTTTGGAACAAAGGAGGAGCAAGGGGGCGATTTGCCCCTTTGCCATTTCTTTTTGCGCGGTTGGGCCGTTAAAGCAGTTTTCCCATGGCGGCAGCCGTGTCGAGCATCCGGTTCGAGAAGCCCCATTCGTTGTCATACCAGCTGAGGATGCGGACCATTGTGCCGTCCATGACCTTGGTCTGGTCGGTTGCGAAAATGGAGGAATGTGGGTCGTGGTTGAAATCCATCGACACGAGTTTGTCGTCGGTGGCCGCAAGGATGCCTTGGAGCGGGCCGTTTGCTGCGGCCGCTTTGAGGGCTTCGTTGATTTCCTCAACGGATGTTTCACGGGTTGCTTCGAACGTCAGATCAACGGCCGAGACATTGGGGGTGGGCACGCGGATCGCGACACCGTCGAGTTTGCCTGCCAGCTCGGGCAGCACAAGGCCCACGGCACGGGCAGCGCCAGTGGAGGTTGGGATCATCGACATGGCCGCGGCGCGCGCGCGGTAGAGATCCGAGTGCATGGTGTCGAGCGTTGGTTGATCGCCGGTGTAGCTGTGGATCGTGGTCATAAAGCCGCGTTTGATCCCGATAGCTTGGTGCAGCACATGTGCCACAGGGGCGAGGCAGTTTGTGGTGCAAGACGCGTTGGACACCACGATGTCTTGGGCCGTTAGGCTGGCGTGGTTCACGCCGTAGACAATTGTTTTGTCTGTGTCTTTGCCGGGTGCAGAGATCAGGACGCGGCGCGCGCCGGTGTCCAGATGTGCTTGGCACGCTTCGCGAGAAGTGAAGATGCCAGTACATTCTAACACGATATCAACATCGCCCCAGGGCAGGTCCGCAGGGTTGCGGATGGCAGTGACCTTGATCGGGCCGCGGCCCACGTCAATCGTGTCGTCCGTGGTTGTGACGGTCCCCGGAAAGCGACCATGGACAGAGTCAAAACGCAGCAAGTGGGCGTTCGTTTCCACGGGCCCAAGGTCATTGATGGCCACGACCTCTAGGTCGGTCCGACCCTGTTCCACTAACGCCCGCAAGACATTGCGTCCGATGCGGCCAAAGCCATTGATTGCCACGCGCACGGTCATACCCGGTCTCCGTTCTGAATTTCAGTTAATTTATGGTAGCGCTAACATGTTGAGGCCGAACGCGCAAGTCTGGGCGTTTCGACTGGTCGCTTATCGCCAGAATGCGATCCATGCGATGAGCTCCAAAAGCCGTTGACCTAGGAAAATAACCACTTGGGCGTCGTTTCGGAGCCAGTCAAATGCCAGCAAGCCGCAGAGTAGGGCGAAGAAAAACAGGGCAAAGCGGTTTGACATAGCGGCAGCTTGCCAGAGCGAGCATCCCGGGGAAAGTGCGCATGTACCACGCAGGGCAAGGTACAACGCAAAACCCCGCCGGTTGGGGCGGGGCTTTGGAGTATCTTATGGGATGCTTAGGTTAGATCAGGCGGCCCATTGCCGTGGCGACATCGGCCATCCGGCACGAAAAGCCCCACTCGTTATCGTACCATGCCAGCACGCGGACTTGGCGTCCGATGACCTTGGTCTGGTCGGGCGCAAAGATCGACGAATGCGTTGTGTGGTTAAAGTCGATCGAGACCTTGGGCTCAGGGTCGTAGGACAGCACGTGGCCCATGTGACCGGCGGCCGCCTCCGCGACGACGGCATTTACATCCGCAACAGTCACGTCCTTGGACGCGACAAAGGTCAGATCGACGGCCGAGACGTTTGGCGTTGGCACGCGCAATGCGGTGCCGTCGAGCTTGCCATTCAGGGCAGGGATGACTTCGCCGATGGCCTTGGCCGCACCGGTGGATGTTGGGATCATCGCCATAGCAGCGGCGCGGGCGCGATACAGGTCCTTGTGGCGGCGGTCCAGCGTTGGCTGGTCCCCGGTGTAGGAGTGGACGGTTGTCATGATGCCGCTTTCGATGCCGATGGCGTCATTCAACACCTTGGCAAGGGGCGCGAGGCAGTTCGTTGTGCACGATGCGTTCGACACCACGTGATGCGCGCTGTCCAATTCGCGGTGGTTCACACCGTAAACGATGGTTTTGTCGGCGTTCGTGGCGGGGGCGGATACCAAAACACGCTTGGCGCCGTGATCCATGTGGACGGCGGCTTTGTCACGGGCGTTGAACTGGCCGGAGCATTCCAAAACAACATCAACGCCGGACCAGTCCAGCTCGGTCGGGTCATAGGTCGACATCACTTCGATCGGACCACGGCCCAAATCCATTGTGTTCCCTTCAACCCGGATATCACCGGCGAAACGGCCATGGACACTGTCGTACTTCAGCAGGTGTGCATTGGTTTCGATCGGCCCTGTGGCGTTCATCTTGACCACGGCAATGTCATTACGCCCCGATTCAATGATGTGCGACAGCGTGCACCGTCCGATGCGTCCAAATCCGTTGATCCCGACAGTGATGGTCATCTTTCGCTCCAATTCTTAGCCGTGCAAGCCCCGTGCCCGTGGGTCCGATATACGGGAGCAAGCGCCTTTGACAAAGGGGGAAACGGTCGCAGTTTTCGGGTGTTAGCGGTAAATGTTGCCGTTAGCGGAAACTGATATCGCTATCATCGCGGAACTGTGCGGAAGTCGTGGTTAACCGGTGCGGATTGCGTAAGGAATTTCGTGCGTTACCCTGCGGTAACCTTAAAGGGAGATTCGCAAATGTCGGGCCTGTTGGCGCTATTGGATGATGTGGCCGGAATTGCAAAGATCGCAGCGGCTTCGGTGGATGACGTCATTGCGCAAGCGAGCAAGGCTGGCGCCAAGGCTGCGGGTGCTGTGATTGATGATGCGGCCGTGACGCCGAAATACGTGACTGGTTTCTCCGCAGAGCGGGAATTGCCTATCGTGTGGAAAATCGCGCGCGGCTCAATCCTGAACAAGCTTTTGATCCTGACGCCGGCGGCCCTGATTTTGTCAGTTTTTGCGCCGTGGCTGATCGCCCCTTTGTTGATGCTTGGCGGCGCCTATCTTTGCTTTGAGGGGGCTGAGAAAATCCTCAAGTGGCTCCGACCGGGGCACGTTGATCTGGACGCCAAAGGGGTCAAAGGTGACCCCGCGCATTTAGAAGAGCAAAAGGTGAAGGGCGCGATCAAGACGGACTTTATCCTTTCGGCTGAGATCATGACCATCGCGCTGTCGGCGTTGCCTGCGGAATCGGGCCTGGTGTTCAAGGGGGCCGCATTGGTGGTGGTTGCCATCGGGATCACGGCGTTGGTCTACGGCGCAGTTGCGATCATCGTAAAGGCGGATGACGTAGGGCTACACATGTCCGCGCGTGGCGGTGTTTCGGCGGCCATCGGGCGTGGGATCGTCAAGGGAATGCCCACCTTTATGAAGCTGTTGTTGGTGGTTGGCACTGCCGCAATGCTCTGGGTTGGTGGGTCAATTATTGTGCACGCTTGGGCCGAGATGGGATGGCACGGGCCTGAGCAGCTGATCGAAGATGCCGCCCACGCAATTGCCGCAGGCAGCGGCGGGCTGGAATGGACGGCGAAGGCGATTATGGACGGCGTGCTCGGCATCGTCCTTGGGTTCGCGCTGATCCCTGTGGTGGAAAAAACGATGACATCGATGGGGCGCGCGCACTAGAGCACGCCCCGTTTTTGGTCGGCTAACTGGTTAATGAGTGGTCTTTTGCTGGTGCGCCCTGCGCCTGCGCAGGACGGCAATGCCGCCAAGTCCGGCTAGTAACAATGGGGCTGACGCCGGGAGAGGCAGGGCCGCATAGGCCGCAGGTAGTGGATCAGGCGGTGCGTCGGCGAACGTGTATGTGATGGACAGGGTCGTAGAGAGTGCATCGCCGATGTAGCTGCGCGGACCTGACCAACCTGTGGCTTTGCCCACCAGACTACGTGTTCCGTTAAATTGGAGCGGCAAGTTGTCCCCGTTTTCAAGAGACAGCGATCTGACGATTTCGGCCATCGCATAGGCACTTGCCGATAGTGCACTGCGGCACTCTGTTCCCCACTTGGGGTCGATTATGACGTCGCCGCAAACTGTCGTGTTGCGATCCGTAGCCGTCATGGATTGTCCTCGAAAAGAAATCCTGATGTCTGCGTAGGCGCTTGCCGTCAGCAATGTGTATGAATTATCGGTATCTGTCCCGCCAATGGCACCGGTCATGCGGTAGTCAACGGCCGTAAGGAACCCCATGGCGGGGTCAAACATGGGGACAGATACGGTTTCAAATCCCCTGCTATTATAGGTAACCGTCCCCGCCTGTGCGTCCTCTGCGAAAAAAGAGAGGGCAAGGGCGGTCGTTAAAATAAGGTGTTTCATCGTTACTCGCAAAGTTTTGGTTAAAGCCTTATGGGGCGGTAAAAACTTAAATCGAGCAAGGGGTTTACTGGACCCTGAGGCATCAGGGCGCAGGAATGCTGGCCTGAGTGCAGGATACTTCATTGGAAAAAAGGCGCTCCGTTGGGAGCGCCTTTTGAGAATTACAGCAGGGATTTGACCTTGTCGGCGATCGCCTGTGGCGTGATCCCGAAGTGCTCATAAAGGACTTCGGCAGGGGCGGAGGCGCCGAAATCGTGCATGCCCACAAAGCCGGACTTTTCACGCTTGCCGCGCTCCCCGAACAACCAGCGATCCCAGCCGAACCGAATACCGGCCTCAACCGCGACCCGCACAGGGCCACCGGGCAGAACACGACGACGGTAGGCTTCGTCGGTTTCCTCAAACAGTTCCCAGCAGGGCATGGAAACCACACGTGTGCCGATGCCGTCTTGTTGCAGCAACTCACGAGCTTCCATTGCGATAGCGACTTCCGAGCCGGTCGCCATCAGGATCGCCATGCGCTTGCCTTCGGCGTCGGCCAGAACGTAGCCACCTTGGGCAACCTGGTTCTTGTTAGTGTGCGTCGTGCGCAAGGTCGGCACGTTTTGACGTGTCAGCGACAGCATCGCAGGCGTGGATTTGGACGTCAGCGCCAATTCCCATGCTTCTGCGGTTTCAACGGTGTCCGCGGGGCGGAACACGTTGAAGTTTGGCGTCGCGCGCATCATGGCCAGATGCTCAACAGGTTGGTGCGTAGGGCCGTCTTCGCCCAAACCGATGCTGTCGTGTGTCATAACGTATGTCGTGGGCACACCCATCAGGGCGGACAGGCGCATCGCGGGGCGCGCATAATCGGTAAAGCACATGAACGTTCCGCCATAAGCCCTTGCACCACCGTGCAACGCCATACCGTTCATCGCCGCGGCCATGCCGTGCTCACGGATGCCGTAATAGATATAGCGGCCCTTGCGGTTGCCCGGCTCAAACACGCCCATGTCACCGGTCAGCGTGTTGTTCGACCCGGTCAGGTCCGCGGATCCGCCGATGGTTTCTGCCATGATCGGGTTGATCGCCTTGAGCACCGTCTCTGAGGATTTGCGCGTCGCCATCGACGGCTGACCTTCGGAGATCTCACGCTTGAGGCGTTTGATTGTCGCGGACAGGCGCTTGGGCGCATCACCAGCTAGAGCGCGTTCAAATTCAGCGCGCTTGCTGGCACCAAGGGCGGCCAGACGGGCTTCCCATTCGGCACGCTCGGCGGCACCGCGGGCGCCAATGGCTTCCCACTCGGATTTGACGTCAGCAGGGATTTCAAAGGCGCCGTGATCCCAACCATAGGCGGCCTTGGCAGCCAGCAGTTGTTCGGCATTCGTCAGCGCGCCGTGACCTTTAGAGGTGTCCTGCGCTGCGTGACCCAGTGCGATATGGGTTTTGCAGGCGATCATGGTGGGCTTTTTGCCACCCTTCGCCTTAGCAATAGCCGCATCAATCGCTTCGGGGTCGTGGCCATCCACTTCCAGAACATCCCAGCCAGAGGCCAAGAAACGCTGTTTTTGGTCCGTTACGTCCGAAAGCTCGACCTTGCCGTCGATGGTGATGCCATTGTCATCCCAAAGCACGATCAGGTGCGACAGCTCCAGCTTACCTGCAAGGCCGATGGCCTCTTGGCTGACGCCTTCCATCAGGCACCCGTCGCCGGCGATCACGTATGTATAGTGATCAACGATCTTTTTGGTGTAGCGCGCGCGCTGGATTTCCTCGGCGATGGCCATGCCGACGGCTGTTGCGATGCCCTGACCCAAGGGGCCGGTTGTGGTTTCGATACCGGGGGCGTGGCCGTATTCGGGGTGACCTGCGGTGATCGCGCCCAACTGGCGGAAATTCTTGATCTGCTCCAGCGTCATCTCGGGGTAACCCGTGAGGTGCAGCAGCGAATACAGCAGCATCGAGCCGTGGCCTGCGGACAGCACGAACCGGTCCCGGTCGGGCCATGCTGGGTTGGCGGCATCAAACTTCATGTGACGCTCAAACAAAACCGTGGCCACGTCGGCCATGCCCATAGGCATCCCGGAGTGCCCCGAGTTGGCGGCAGCTACCGCATCAAGGGTCAGCGCGCGAATGGCGGTTGCGCGGCGCCAGTGGCCGGGGTTTGCGGTGCGCAGGGCGTTGAGGTCCATGAGGCGTCCTTTTTGAAGGGTATGGGATGTTTGCGCGCGTGATAGCAGGGATGGCCCCCGTTGCAAGCCACTCTTGGGTGCGGGCCGGGTGAAACGGCCCCCAAAGGCCCGTTTTGTGAGTTAGCCACAAGATATAGGGCCAAAATCGGCCTGTTCGCGGTCTATCGCTTTGACAATTGGGCTCGCGTGCGATTCCATAGGGCTCAGGTTTTTCTCACGTTTGAATGGATGGACCATGAGTGAAAATGATATGACCACGGACGCAGAGCGGCGGTTGACCGGCGCGCTGGACCGTCTGGAGGCCGCCTTGAGCGGGCCACAGTCGGCCGCAGCTTTGGCCGCTAGGCTGGCCGAAGAGCAGACTGTTACCTCTCAGTTGAGTGAGCGGATCACCGCGCTCAAGGATGAATTGTCTGAGGTGCAGGCCGCCGCAACGGAGATCGCGGCCCCAACCCAGGACCTGAGCCATGTTGTGGCAGAGCGTGACATCGAATTGTCTAACCTGCGGGCAACATTGGCCGAAGCGCAAAACGGTGTGAGCGCCGATATGGAGGCCCTGCGTGTCAGTCACGCGGCTGAATTGGCCGCCAAAGATGCGGAAATCGACCGTATTCACGTTCAAGCTGATGCGATGGGGGCCGCTGCGGCACCGATGGCTGCTGACCCCGGTGATTTGGCTGCCCTCGCAGAGTTGACCGAAGTGGTCGCCGCCTTGCGCGCAAGTGCGGCGCAAGGGGCTACGGATGCGGGTTTGATCAACCGCGCCCTTGAGGCAGAGGTTGAAGCGCTGCGCGTCGCGCGTCATGCGGATCTGGCCGAGATGCGGACCCTGTTGGCCGAGCTGGAACCCATGCTTGAGGAGAGCGCCAATGCCTGACGTCACAATTAACATTGGCGGGCGGTCGTTCATCGTGGCCTGTCAGCCCGGCGAAGAACCCTATTTGCAATCGGCCTCGGGCCTGTTGGACACCGAAGCCCAAAAGCTGTCGGCGGCTGGGGCGCGGCTCACCCAAGATCGTATGTTGTTGATGGCGGGTCTGATGTTGGCGGATAAGTCGATCTCGCTGCAAGAAGACGTCAAAAAGTTAGAGGCGCAGTTGGCCACGCAGCAAGGCGTGATCGAAGAGCTTCAGACGCCGCAAAATGTGGCTGTACCAGCCCCCGCGATCGACACGGGGCTGCAACAGCGGCTTGAGGATTTTGCAGGTCGGGCTGAGGCCTTGGCCGAGAAAGCCGAAGGCGTCGTCTAGAGCGTCTGGCTTAGGTTGGTGCGGCCCGCGGTAATCCACGGGCGCGCCGATAGGTTAGGGGCGCGGCCCAAACAAGGCGGCTACAAGCCGTTCGCCTTCGTCAGCGGGACTTGCGAGCACGCTGCGATCTTCACCGGGATAGAACCGTGCGCGCGAAGCCGTGGCGGTTGGCGCGGGCTCCAACAAATGCACCGATGGGGCCGATGGGGTCGTGGCCTCACGCTGCCAATGGCGCACGAGGGTGCGTGTGGCGGCTTTGGTCGCGGCATAGGCCCCCGAAAACGCGGCATCTGACGTATCATCCAGGAACACCGCATGGGCGTTGGGGGCGGCTGCCTGCAACAGCGGGTTCACGTATGTCATCAGGGTCGAGACAGCCTTGATGTTGTTGGCGATGCTTTTGTCCATGGCCTTTGCGTCGATCTGGGTGACCGGGGCGAGGGGAGGTGTGTGGATTGCGGTATGCACCCACAAAGGCAGGGCCCCCCACCGATCATGCACCGAGCGGCACAGGTGCTGCATCGCGCCGTCATTCGTAATGTCCATCGGCGCGAGCGTGGCGTCGCCACCTACTGCCTTGATCTTGTCATCCAGTTCTTCGAGCGCGCCAGTTGTCCGGGCGACAGCCATGATGTGCGTGCCGCGAGCCGCAAGAGCGATAGCAATGCCCGCCCCAAGACCGCGGGATGCGCCGGTGATCAGCGCGAGGGAAGGAGGAGTGTTTTGTTTCATGGCGGAGCATGTGGCACGCCCTGCGACGTCGTGCAAGGGCATGCGCGGTCAGCGTCGCTTGACTTCTGTGGTGCGAGCTTGGCATTACGTTTGAGAAATATGTGAACGGAGAGCCACGCATGACCCTTACCCAAGCCACACTGGGCCAAAACACACTTCTGAAACAGGCGCTTTTGGTGCTGGCGGGCTCCGCTATCATTGCGATCGCCGCCAAAGTGTCGGTGCCTTTGGGCGCGACCTCCATGACGCTGCAAACACTGGCCATTTTGGTCGTTGGATTGACCTTCGGCTCACGCCTTGGTGCGATCACACTTGTGGCCTATCTGGCGCAGGGCGCTGCTGGCCTGCCAATGTTCACACTGACAACGGCACCGGGCCTTGCAGCGTTTGTCGGCCCGTCGGCGGGCTTCCTCTTGGGGTTCGTGGCCATGGCATGGTTCGCGGGTTTTGTTGCTGAGCGCGGTGTCAAATCGGTGCTGGGTCTGTCGGCCGCGACACTAGTTGCATCGGCTCTGCTGTATGTGCCCGGTCTAGCGTGGCCTGCGCTGGTTGCTGGCGGTTTGGGTATTGAGGCCGGTTGGGTCGCCCCCACGATGGAAAACCTGCTGGGTTGGTTCATGCTGCCGTTTCTTGCTGGTGACGCGCTGAAAGCTGTTATCGCAGCACTGATCGTGTCTGGTGCGTGGACAGCGTTGGGCAAGAAATCTGCCTAATGCGCTAGGCATAACTTGATTTAGAAAAAGCCGCCCTTTGAGGCGGCTTTTTTATTGGATTGGATATGTATGGTTTGTGATTTCTGAGGTCACTGGGGCTTTGCCCCCGTCCTTCGGACGCCCCCAGGATATTTGAAAACCAAAGAGGGCGTTTATTCAGCCGCTGTTTTGAGTTGGAAGCCTTGGGCGAGTTTGTCGCGCGGGGCGACCGGGTATTCGCCGGAGAAACAGGCGTCGCAGTATTGGGGGGCGTTGGCGTCCCGGCCTTTTGCTTCACCCACTGCGCGGTAGAGACCGTCGAGAGAGATGAATTTGAGGCTGTCGACGCCGAGGTGCGTGCGCATTTCTTCTTCGGACATTGTCGCGGCGAGGAGTTTTTCGCGCTGGGGCGTATCAACGCCGTAGAAGCATGGCCATGCCGTCGGCGGGCTGGCGATGCGGAAGTGAACTTCAGCTGCGCCGGCATCGAGGATCATTTCCTTGATCTTGCGGGAGGTTGTGCCGCGCACCACGCTGTCGTCTACGAGGATGACGCGTTTGCCCCGGATCAGGGCACGGTTCACGTTTAGCTTGAGACGAACGCCGAGGTTGCGGACCTGTTCGCTGGGCTCAATAAACGTGCGACCCATGTACTGGTTGCGGATAATCCCCATCGCGTAGGGAATGCCGCTTTGCAAGCTAAAGCCGATTGCCGCCGGTGTGCCGCTGTCAGGTACGGGGCAGACCAGATCGGCCTCAACCGGGGCTTCTTTGGCCAATTCCCGGCCAATGTTTTCGCGGGTTTCATAGACGGACCGGCCGCCCAGAATGCTGTCGGGGCGCGAGAAATAGACATGTTCAAAGATGCAAAAGCGGGAGGGCTTTTGTTCGAACGGACGGTGTGATGTGACCTCACCCGTGGAGGAGATCACGACCATTTCACCGGGGTCGATTTCGCGTACAAACTCAGCGCCGATGATATCGAGGGCACAGGTTTCAGATGCCAGAGCGTAACCATCACCGATGCGGCCCAGAACCAGCGGGCGGACACCAAGCGCGTCGCGCACGCCGATCAGTTTGGTGCGAGTCATGGCCACGACGGAAAACGCGCCTTCAACCCGGCGCAGGGCGTCTTTCATCCGCTCGGGGATGTTTTTCTGAAGAGAGCGCGCCATCAGGTGGATGATGCACTCGCTGTCGCTTGAGCTTTGGAAGATCGAGCCACGCTCAATCAGTTCGCGGCGTAGCTCTTCGGCGTTCGTGATATTGCCATTATGAGCAATCGCGGCGCCACCCATGGCGAATTCGCCAAAAAAGGGCTGCACATCGCGGATTGCTGTCGCCCCTTTGGAGCCGGCGGTCGAGTAGCGCACGTGGCCGATGGCGATAGGCCCAGGCAGCGTGTCCATGACGGCTTGGCTGGTGAAATTATCGCGGACGTAGCCAAAGCGACGGGCGGAGTTGAAGCCATGTTCTGGATCGTGCACGACGATGCCGCCGGCCTCTTGGCCACGGTGTTGCAGCGCGTGTAGCCCGAGGGCCACGAAATTCGCGGCGGTGGACACGCCGTTCACCCCGAATATCCCGCATTCCTCTTTTAGCTTGTCGTCATCAAACGGCGTCTCGCGCCAGGCGGTTTGGGGCAGGGGAGAGTCGGTCATGGGGTGTCCTTGATCCGGCGTGGTCATCTGCGTGGGGGTTTAGGGCTTTGCCTCGGGGTTGTCACGCCTTCAAGAGGCTTTGTGCGACATTAGTTACCCGTGGGGGCCGGTTGCAGCGGATCTTCGGTCGGACTACAGGCACCGACGAGCTGTTGGTAGCGTTCCAAAATCCAACCCGGAGCGTCAGATGGAATCTGTGCCTCAACCTGCTGTTGGACCCGCTCAAAAATCGCAGCAGAGCGGCTGTCATCCACCATGGGGATTGCGCCATCCGTTGTGACACGGTCCACCACGATAAAGGCCACGGTCACCAAAAGGGCGCCGCGCAGGACGCCGAACAAAAAGCCGAGGCCCTTGTCGGTCGCCCCAAGGACCGAATTGCGGATCGCGGAGGAAAACAGCGGCGTAAATATCGACGTGGCCACAAGCGACACAGCAAACACCACGGCAAAGGCCGCGATGATCGCCAATTCACAGCTTTCGCCGATGAAATCACCCACATAGGGGATTTCGCGGATCAGAGGCTCGGCTGCGCCGGCAAACGTAAACGCAAGGAAAGCCGCCGCGATCCAGCCGACGATCGCCATGCCTTCACGGACCAAGCCACGCGAAAAGGCCAAAATCGCCGAGATGACAATTACGGCCGCTACGCCCGCGTCAATAATGGTAAAGCCGTCCATGCATCCCGCTCCGTCTGTCGCGTTTAGCCCGCGCCAAACACTTCGCCCACCAGAGTGATCAGATCAGGCTGCAAATTGATCTGCAGGTCGTCTGAATTTCCGGTCTTGCACCCCGTTGGTGCGATTGCGGCTGTGAAACCAAGTTTTGCAGCTTCTTTCAACCGATTTTCGGCCTGCGAGACGGGGCGCAGCGCACCAGACAGGCTGAGTTCCCCAAAAACCACAGTTGTGGGCGGTAATGCGGCATCTTCGCGGGCAGAAAGCAGCGCACATGCGACGGCAAGGTCCGCGGCGGGTTCCGAGATTTTGATGCCGCCTGCGATGTTGAGGTAAACATCAAGCCCTGCGAAGGAAATGCCGGCGCGGGCTTCTAGCACGGCGAGGATCATGCTAAGCCGAGACCCATCCCACCCAACGACCGCGCGGCGCGGTTGGCTCAATTGGCTTGGCGCCACAAGGGCTTGGACCTCAACCAAGACGGGCCGGGTGCCTTCGATGCCTGCAAAGACCACCGATCCGGGGGCAGGTGCATCGCGGTCCGTCAGGAACAGGGCCGAGGGGTTTGACACTTCGGACAGGCCTGCGCCGGTCATCTCAAATACGCCGATCTCATCCGCGGGGCCAAAACGGTTTTTGACAGCACGCAGGATGCGGAATTGGTGACCGCGCTCGCCCTCAAAATAAAGGACGGTGTCGACCATGTGTTCAACGACGCGCGGACCCGCGATTTGACCCTCTTTGGTGACGTGGCCGACCAGCACGACTGCTGTGCCGAACCGTTTGGCGAAACTGGTCAATTCATGGGCTGAGGCGCGCACTTGGCTGACAGAGCCCGGCGCGCTGTCGACGGTGTCGAGCCAAACGGTTTGGACCGAGTCGATGATCGCAAGGTCGGGCTTTTCTGCCTCTAGCGTGGTAAGGATGTTGCGCAAATTGGTCTCAGCGGCCAGTTGGACCGAGGCATCCGCCAGCCCAAGACGCTGCGCGCGCATGCGGACCTGTGCGGTGGCTTCTTCGCCCGAGACATAGATCACCTTTAGCCCTTTGCGGGCGAAACTTGCGGCGGCTTGCAGCAAAAGGGTGGATTTCCCAATGCCCGGATCCCCCCCCACCAAGGTAGCCGATGCGTTTACAAGGCCCCCACCAAACACACGGTCCAGTTCAGCCATGCCAGAGTATTGCCGGGGCGGTGGGGTTTCCTCGGTCGCGAGATCGGTTAAGGCCATTTTACTGCCCTTAAGCCCACCTAAAGCCTTTTTGCCCGGCCCTTGGCTGAGTGGCACGTCTTCTTTGATGGTGTTCCATGCGCCGCATCCATCGCAGCGCCCGGACCATTTTTTATGTGTCGCGCCGCATTCGGAGCAAGAATAGGAGGTAATTGGTTTTGCCATGTTCTCGCTTTAGTCCAATTTTGCGGCATTGAGAAGCCGTGATGTGAAAATCGACACCGCAAGGCTGAGAAGAACGCAGAATGTGAAAAGCCACAGGCCCCACGCGGTTTCGACCCTGCCAATGCCGATGCCTTTGACAATCACGATATAGAGCGAAATCAGGAAGATATCGGCCATGGCGAGCTTGCCGAGCCACGTCAAAGCGGGCAGCGCGCGGGTTGCGAGCAGCCCGAAATGTACCAGCGCAAGTGCGATTGTTTTGGCGTAGGGCGCAAAAATCGCAAGTGTGGTGACAAGCAGGGCAAGGACCGGGTCGCTTTGCCACAAAGCCTGTAGGCCGGATATGATCGAGATTTCGCTTAGGCTGAACAATGGCAAAATGCCTGCGCGCAGCAACGGCGCGAACCATGCGATGGGAAAGAGTATCAGGAGGGTGAAATTTAACGCCTTGAGAATACCCATTAACGTACCGCGTCGATGGGGCCCTCAGCGCGACCATGGATGAACTGCTGCAAATACGGATCGTCTGCGGTGTCCATTTCCGACACGGGACCGTGCCATTGGATCACGCCATCATGCAGCATCGCGACGCTATCGGCGATGGCCCGAACCGACGTCATGTCGTGGGTGATGGTCATGGCGGTGGCGCCCATTTCGACCACGATTTCACGGATCAGCTCATTGATCACGCCGGACATGATCGGGTCTAGCCCGGTCGTGGGCTCATCAAAAAAGATGATCTCAGGCTCAGCCGCGATGGCGCGAGCGAGGCCGACACGCTTTTGCATGCCACCCGACAGTTCCGCAGGAAACCTGTCTGCCACATCCGGCTTCAGCCCCACGCGCCGCAGTTTTTCGATGGCGATGTCGCGGGCCTCATCCTTGGGGCGTTTCAATGACCCACGCAGCAGGCGAAAGGCCACGTTTTGCCAAATAGGAAGGCTGTCAAACAGCGCCCCCCCTTGGAATAGCATCCCAAACCGGGCCAAAAACGCATCGCGATCACCGTTGCTGATGTTTTTGCCGTCAACGGTGATTGTGCCGTGTTCGGGTGTTACGAGGCAGAGCACGGATTTGATCGTGATCGATTTCCCGGTGCCCGATCCGCCAATGATCACAAGGCTTTCACCCTTGGCGACCGACAGGTTTACCCCGCGCAGAACCGCGTTTGTGCCAAAGGTTTTGTGGACGTTGTCGAGGGTGATCATGGGCGTGCTCATGCGGAGAAAAACACTTCTGTGAGGACGTAGTTCGACGCAAGGATCATCACCGAAGCCGATACCACGGCGTTGGTGGTGGCCCGGCCCACGCCCTGTGCACCCCGGCCTGAATTCATGCCGTGATAGCAGCCCATGAGGGCGACGATAAAGCCAAAGACTGCGCCTTTTACGAGGCCAGAGGCCACATCCCAAAATTCAAGAAAGTCAACAGTATTAGATAGGTAAACGGCACCGTTAAAGTCGAGCCGTGTGACGCCGACGACATATCCGCCCATGATGCCGATCACATCACCCACCGCGACCAAAACCGGCAGTGACAGCGTCGCGGCTAGAACCCGCGGCACGGTCAGGTACTTCATAGGGTGCGTAGAAAGGGTCACGAGGGCGTCGATCTGTTCGGTCACTTTCATTGTGCCGACTTCTGCCGCGACCGAGGCCGCAACCCGGCCCGCGACCATCAAGCCACCCAAAACCGGGCCCAATTCGCGGACCATTCCAATCGCGACGATGGAGGGCACGACCGCCTCCGCATTGAACCGTGCGCCGCCTGCATAGATCTGAAGCGCCAGCGCGCCGCCAGTGAAAAGTGCGGTGAGACCCACGACCGGAAGGGACAAATATCCAATATAAAGAAGCGCGTGTCCGAACTCCTTAATGTAGAATGGTGGGCGCACAAGATGGCTGATCGTGTCCATCGCAAATAGCGTGATCCGTCCGATCAACGCCAGCAGGGACAATGTACCCCGGCCTAACGCCGCGATGGGGGGCAAAAGCGCGGTCATACGACGCCACCGGCGTAGGCGCGGGTGTAGCGCGCCCCAAGGCTGGTCAGGACTTCGTAGCCAATGGTGCCCGCGACGTCCGCGAGGGCATCAACCCCTTGGTGCGGCCCGATCAAGGTCAGCTCGGACGGGTCGCGTTCAAGGTGCGTGATGTCAACGGTCAACAAATCCATCGACACGCGGCCTGCCAATTGGCAGGGAATTGCACCGTCAAACAGCATGGCCTTGCCCGACAGTGCGCGCAAGATGCCGTCGGCGTATCCGCCCTGAACAGTGGCGATGCGCCCGGGGCCGGGGGCGGTCCAACTGTTGGCGTAGCCGACGGTTTCGCCCTTTTTAACATCGCGGCATTGGATCACGGGCAGGGACAGCGTGACAACCGGCGTGGCCTCAGTGAAAGGGGCACCACCATAAAGGCCAATGCCCGGCCGGGTCATGTCAAAGTGATACTCAGGGCCGAGCAGAATGCCACCCGTCGCACTTAGCGCGCGCGGCACCGCGATGCCGTCGGTCATATGATGGAAGGCCGCAAGTTGCTGCGCGTTCATCGGGTGGCTGGGTTCGTCGGCGCAGGCGAGATGGGACATCACAAGGCTAGGCCCGGCGCGCAAGGCAAGCTCGGCGCAGGCGGCCCAATCGTCAATTTCCATCCCGAGGCGGTTCATGCCGGTGTCCAGTTGGATCGCGAAATCACGGCCCGGCGCGGCCTCTAGGTGATGGGTCAACTGCTCTATGCTGTTGATCACAGGGGACAAAGCCGCACCGACCAGTTTTTTGGAGCTGCCGGGGCTGTGGCCACCCAGAACATAGATGCGAGGGCCAGTGCCGAGGACGTGGCGTAGGGCGACGCCCTCATCCACAGTGGCGACAAAGAACGTGCGCACACCGCTGGCCGCAAGTTTTGGGGCGATCTGAGCGATATCGAGACCGTAGGCATTGGCCTTTACGACGGCAGATGTTTCCGTGCTTGCGCCCGAAGCGGTGTCGAGGGCGCGCCAATTGGCGACGATGGCATCAAGGTCGATTGAGAGTTCTGCGTTGGACATACCGCTCGTGGTGCGGAAAATGTGCTGTAACGTCAAGGGGGCAGGTGGAAAAGGCGGGCGGACGACTTCGAGCAGGCGCAAGCCTGCCACTCTGCCGTCCGCGCAGGACCCTTTGGGCCCTTGCGGCGCGACGCGGCGTTCTTTGTCATATGGGCAAGGGCGTGCCGAAAAGCTGTGTGCCTAACCCTCTTGGCCTTGCTGCCAAGGTTGGATGAGGTTGCCAAAGCGTGTGAAACGTCCCTCAAAGCTCAGCTCTACTGTGCCGATGGGGCCGTGACGCTGTTTGCCGATGACGACCTCGGCCCGGCCATGAAGCCGTTCCATTGCCTCTTGCCACGCGGCCATTTTCTCCAACTCATGGTCGCCAGGTTTTTCACGCTCTTTGTAGTACTCCTCGCGGAACACGAACATCACAACGTCCGCATCCTGCTCAATCGAGCCGGATTCGCGAAGGTCGCTTAGCTGGGGGCGCTTGTCTTCGCGGCTTTCGACCTGACGTGACAGCTGCGACAGGGCGATCACGGGGATGTCGAGTTCCTTGGCGATAGCTTTTAGACCCTGCGTAATCTCAGACACCTCGTTCACGCGGCTGTCTTTGGCCGAGGCGGGGCGCACCAGCTGCAGATAGTCGATGATCAAAACGTCCAACCCGCTTGTCCGTTTCAGGCGCCGCGCACGGGCGGCAAGCTGTGAAATTGGCAGTGCGGGCGTGTCATCAATATAGAGCGGACATTTTTCGAGCGACTTGGCAGCCTCCACAAAGCGACGGAACTCGGATTCCGTCATGTCGCCTTTACGAATTTGCTCGGACGGCACCTCAGAGGCTTCGGACAGGATACGGGCGGCCAGCTGCTCGGCGCTCATCTCAAGGCTGTAAAAGCCGACAACGCCGCCCTCAACCGCGCCTTCGCGGCCATCAGGCAGGATGCCCTTTTGGTAGGCTTTGGCGATGTTGAACGCGATGTTGGTCGCAAGCGAGGTTTTGCCCATCGACGGACGACCCGCGAGGATCAGAAGGTCAGAGCGGTGCAACCCGCCAAGCTTTTTGTCCATATCGACCAGCCCGGTCGAGATCCCGGCCATGCCGCCTTCGCGCATGTAGGCGGCGTTAGCGATCTGGACGGCGTCTGTGACGGCGGACAGAAAAGTTTGAAATCCGCTTTCGGTTTTGCCCTGTTCGGCAAGGGCATAAAGGTGTTGTTCCGCCGCGACGATCTGATCGCGGGGATCGTTGCTGACCCGCACGTCCGAGGCTTCGGCGGCGATGTTGCGGCCCAGGCCGATCAGCTCGCGCCGGATCGCGAGGTCATAGATCATCTGGGCGTAGTCGCGCACCGCATAAGACGAAATCGCAGCCCCCGCGAGGTTGACCAGATAGGCCGGCCCCCCAAGCGCCTGAAGGCCTTCGTCGTCCTCCATAAAGGCTTTGAGCGTAACCGGAGAGGCGAGCGCATTTTTGTGAATCCGCTCCGCGGCCGTTTCCCAGATGCGTCGGTGCACAGGGTCATAGAAATGCTCGGCACGGATGATCGAGGCGGCCTGATCAAACAGGTCGTTATTGGTCAGGATCGCACCCAGAAGCTGTTGTTCGGCCTCAATATTGGCGGGCAGTTCTTCTGGTGTCGCGGCGGGCATTCCCGTCGCGTTCATTTGCGTTATTTCATTCATTGTGGACCTCGCCTCTCGTGAGGTCTGTCATAGCGGAGCGGACCTGCGCAGGGCAACGTGGAAAAGCTGTGGATAACATGTTTGGCAATGTGCATGCACAACATGATGACAAATCATGGGGTATTTGGTCAAGATATTGCGAATTTAACCGTAATAATTCTTAACATGGTGAATGCCGCCCGAAGGGGGCGGCATCCGATGCGAGATCGATTTATTTGGGCGAAAAGCGCCGTGTTCCGGGCTGCTTAGCTGGCGGGCTTATTGGCATCCTGCCACGCGCGCGGCGCGGTGAGGAAAGCCTCAACCTCTGACAGGGTCTCCGAATCGAAGGAGCCTTGCGCCTTGGCCTCTGCGAGGACATCCCACCATGTGCACAACGCGTGCAGCGTGACGCCGTGATCGCCCAAGGTTTTTTCCGTCTCGGGGAAAATACCGTAGGAGAAAATCACGGCGGTGTGCGCGCAGGTGGCCCCGGTTTCGCGGATCGCGTCCACAAAGGACAGCTTGGAGCCACCGTCGGTGGTTAGATCCTCAACCAGCAAGACGCGCTGGCCTTCGGACATCGCGCCCTCAATGCGGGCGTTGCGGCCGTAGCCTTTGGGCTTCTTGCGGACATAGGTCATCGGCAAAGCCATGCGTTCGGCAACAAATGCCGAGAAAGGGATGCCCGCGGTTTCGCCACCTGCGATGTTATCGAACGCTTCAAACCCTGCGTCGCGCATGACCGTTACCGTGAGAAAATCCATCAGTGTCGAGCGGATGCGCGGATAGGAGATCAGCTTGCGGCAGTCGATATAGGTGGGCGATGGCAGGCCAGAGGCCAGAATGAACGGTTCACGCGCGTTGAAGTGAACGGCCTCGATTTCGAGCAACATACGTGCAGTGAGGCGTGCGATTTCGCGGGCGTCGGGAAAGGAAGTTGGGATCATGGAAGCCTCCGGCGGGAGTATTGGGGGAACAAAGGAGGGTTAGGTCACGCGCCACAGCAGCGGGTGACCGGGATCGAACACCGTAACGCGGCCGTCGGGCGTGTCGATATGGGACGGGTAGGGTGTGGGCGTGTCGCCCTTGGTCAAGGTGAGTGTGGCGTCATTGACAGGCAACCCGTAGTGGGCCGGGCCGTTGAGCGAGGTGAACGCCTCCAGCTGGTCGAGGGCGTTTTCTTCCTCAAACACATGGGCAAGACAGGCCATTGTGTTGGTGGCGGTAAAGCAGCCCGCGCAGCCACATGCGCTTTCTTTGGCACCATCAAGGTGAGGTGCGCTGTCGGTGCCGAGGAAAAAGCGCGGGTTTCCGGAGGTGGCGGCTTTGCGCAGCGCCTCTTGGTGGGTGGCGCGTTTGACGACCGGCAGGCAGTAGTAATGGGGCCGGATGCCCCCTGCGAGCAGATGGTTGCGGTTGATCATCAGGTGATGGGTTGTGATCGTGCCTGCGATTTCGCCGCTCGCGCCTGCGACGTAGTCGATGCCGTCTTTGGTGGTGATGTGTTCCAGCGTGACCTTAAGGCCGGGGGTCGCGCGGCGGATGGGGTCCAGTTTGGTTTCGAGGAAGACGGCCTCACGGTCGAAGATGTCGACGGTTGGGTCCGTGACCTCACCATGAAAGCACAGGGGCAGGCCGATTTCGGCCATGGTTTCGAGCACGGGGCGCACTTTGTCGAAGTTACTCACGCCGGAGGCGGAATTGGTGGTGGCGCCCGCGGGGTAAAGCTTGATCGCGGTGATCAGGCGGCTTTGCGCGGCGGCGCGCACATCGGCGGGGTCCGTGTCTTCGGTCAGGTACAGCGTCATCAGCGGCTTGAAGTCTGCGCCTTTGGGCAGAGCGGCATTGATGCGGTCGCGGTAGGCGATGGCATCTGCACTGGTGACCACAGGGGGCACCAGATTGGGCATGATGATCGCGCGGGCAAAGTCGCGGCTGGTTTCGGGAAGAACGGCCCGAAGCATCGCGCCATCGCGCAGGTGCAAGTGCCAATCGTCGGGGCGGCGGATCGTGAATGTGCGTGTCATGGGCCCCGCTCTATACCGCCTTTTGCGAGGCCGCCAGCCCCTGTGTCGTCTGGTCTTGTGCGGGAATTGCGGGATTTTGTGAGGTTTGTTTCAAGGTTGGCTCAACCGTAGGATAGGAAATGAGCATGGCTGGGCCGAGGTGCGCGGGTGTTTCCTAGTCCTCGACACTGGGAATATCGGGCGTTTTCAATGCGGTTGGCAGCGACGGGCGTGTGTGCGCTTGGCCTGAGAGTGGGCCGGGGCCGCTCCCGCCCGCGGCATCTGGGGCGCTGCACTCGCTTGCAAGCTGCAATTGAGCGCGGTCCGCTGATCACGGTTCTTTCGCGGTGCAAACATGGTATGGTGTTAACACTCTGACGCTTCCTCTTTGCGGTCATTTGACCAAAGGCGCGATGATGAAAATCCAAGGACACGACCCGCGACTGCGGTGGCCTCGTGCCGTGGCACAGGTCTCTAATTCAAACTTTTCGCCCACCACGGGACGGCTGGTGTGTCGTGTGCTGTGTGGCTATGATTTTCGCCGCAATCCCTATCCAACGGTGGCCAAAAGGGGTGCTGAGATTGAGCGGCTGATGCTTTTGTCACCGGATGCTTTGCACGTGATGGGGCTGGACCGGGCCTTTGTGGTGCACCACGTTTTGCACGATATTCTACCGGCCAAGACTTACTCCGGCGCCAGCCTGTAAAGCGCGCCTTTCCCCACGGATAAAAACCATAGCCCGCCCTCGGGGCCTTCGCGCACGTCCCGCACGCGGTTGGTTTCGGGCAGGGTGATTTGGTCTACCTCTTGGGTGCTTTCACCCAGTGAGATGCGGGAAATATAGTCGAATTTCAGGGACCCGACAAAAAGATCCCCGGCCCAAGGCGCATGCGCCGTGCCCGAATGGATCACTGCGCCAGAGGGCGCGATGGAGGGATCCCAGTACATTTCGGGTTGGGCGAGGCCCTCTTTTTGCATGCCCTCACCAATCTTGAAGCCAGAGTAATGTCGCCCATAAGAGATCACGGGCCAGCCGTAATTGGTGCCGGCGGTGATGCGGTTGACCTCATCACCGCCGCGCGCGCCGTGCTCTATTACATATAGCGCGCCATCGGGGCTGATTGCGGCACCTTGAGGGTTACGGTGGCCGTAGGACCAAATCGCGGGGCGCGCACCGGGGGTGTCCACAAACGGGTTGTCGGGTGGGATGCTTCCATCGCGCGCAATGCGCAGGACCGTGCCGGTCTCGATGCTTAGGTCTTGGGCCGTGTCGCGCGCACCCCGGTCCCCGATGGTGAGGTACAGATAGCCATCCGCGCCTTCGACCACCCGAGAGCCGAAATGCCGCCCGCCGGAGGTGCCCCGTACCATTTCAAACAGGACGCGCACGTCGCGCAGGCGGCTTCCGTCGGCGCTCAACTCTCCTCGGGCAAGTGCGGTGCCCGCTCCGCGCCCCTGTGGCTTGGCGAAGGTCAAGAATACCTCTCTCGTTTGGGTAAAATCGCGGGGGATCATGACGTCCAATAACCCACCTTGGCCGTCAGCGGCCACGCGCGGCACGCCCGCGACCGCCACCCGGTTGCCATCACTTGCAATGTGCAGCAATCGGCCTTCCCGTTCAGTGATCAAAAGGGCACCTTGGGGCAGGAAGCCGACGGCCCAAGGCTCAACTAGGTCCGATACCACCTCGGTTACAGTGAATGTTCCGGTGCCAAGCGTTACTTCACGAGCTTCAACAGGCTTGAGTATGGCAAGGGCCGTGAGGCCGGCAATCAATAGGGTGGTGGCACGCATTTGAAGGGTCCTTCGACGGCGGAAGCTATCATTTATAAATAGAGGCGCAGATGCGTCGGTCCAGCGGGACCCACGGGCTTGTGAAATCACCAAATAGACCCAACGTCATATAGCTGAATCCCTCTTGGCATTTTGCAATGAGGTCCCTAATCTCGATCGCTGATACGTTATATTCAGGGAGTGAATGGAATGAAAAAAGTACTGCTTGCCTCCGTGGCAGCTGCACTGATGACCGGTGGCGCGTTTGCTGACGGCCACGGTGCCATCAAACTGGGCGTTTCGCTTGGCTTTACGGGCCCGCTCGAAAGCCTCGCACCTTCGATGGCTGCGGGCGCAGAACTCGCGATGAGCGAAGTCAATGCGGCCGGCGGGATCCTTGATGGGTCCATGCTCGAAGCGGTTCAGGGCGACTCGACATGTATCGACGCCTCTGCTGCGACCTCCGTGGCCGAGCGTCTGGTGACATCTGATGGCGTGGCGGGCATCGTTGGGGCCATGTGCTCTGGTGCGACTGGCGCGATCTTGGCCAATGTGGCTGTGCCTAACGGCATCGTTATGGTCTCCCCCTCGGCGACATCACCCGGTCTGTCGACCGCAGAAGACAACGGCTTGTTTTTCCGCACGGCTCCCTCTGATGCACGCCAAGGTGTGATCATCTCGGAAATCCTTGCAGAAAACGGCATCACCAGCGTTGCGGTGTCCTACACCAACAACGACTACGGCAAGGGTTTGGCAGATGCGTTCGAAAGCGCATTCGAAGCCTCCGGTGGGACTGTCACAATCAACGCAGCACACGAAGACAACAAAGCCGACTACTCGGCCGAAGTTGGTGCGCTTGCGGCTGCTGGCGGTGAAGTGCTGGTTGTGGCTGGTTACGTGGACTCCGGCGGGTCGGGCATCGTGCGCGCAGCCTTGGACACAGGCGCGTTTGACACCTTCTACTTCCCCGATGGGATGGTATCGGAGCAACTGGGCCTGAACTTCCCCGGTGAAATCGATGGCTCGTTCGGCGCCAACCCCGGCACCGACAGCAACGGCGCGCAGCTGTACCAAGACATGGCAACAGCAGGCGGCTTTGATGGCACCTCGCCATTCTCTGCCGAAAGCTACGATGCGGCGGCTCTGATCATGCTTGCGATGCAGGCTGCGGGTTCTGCGGACCCAGCAGAGTACAAAGACACGCTGATGGATGTTGCAAACGCCCCCGGCGAAGTCATCCTGCCCGGTGAGCTGGCCAAAGCGATCCAAATCCTCAAGGACGGCGGCGACGTTGACTACAGCGGCGCGTCCGCAGTTGAGCTGATCGGCCCCGGTGAAGCAGGCGGTAACTATCGTCAGATCACGTTTGAGAACGGCGAACTGGTGGTTGTCGGCTACCGCTAAGCTGATCCCTAGCAACAACGTACGGCCCTTAGCATCCGCTGAGGGCCGTATCTTTTGAGAGTAAAGCGTGCCTGCGGGAGTTACGTATGATCGTCGTAGAAAACCTACATCGCCATTTTGGTGGGTTCCGGGCCGTTGATGGCGCTTCGCTCCGGATTGAGACCGGGTCCATTACGGGCCTGATTGGGCCCAACGGGGCCGGAAAAACCACACTTTTCAATGTGATTGCGGGTGTTCTTAAACCAACTTCGGGCAAGGTCACGATGGCGGGTGAAGATATCACCGGCCTGCCGCCCCACGAATTGTTCCACAAGGGACTGCTGCGGACATTCCAGATTGCGCATGAATTTTCGTCCATGACGGTGCGTGAAAACCTGATGATGGTGCCCGGCGCACAGCGCGGCGAAACCCTCTGGGAGACATGGTTCAACCGTCGCCAGATTGAGGCAGACGAACGCGCGTTGCTGGCCAAAGCCGATGAGGTGCTTGAGTTTCTGACGATCTCGCACCTGCGTGATGAGAAGGCCGGAAACCTGTCTGGCGGACAGAAAAAGCTGCTGGAACTGGGCCGCACCATGATGGTCGACGCCAAGATTGTCTTCTTGGATGAGGTCGGGGCAGGCGTGAACCGAACCCTGCTGAACACCATCGGTGATGCGATCCTGCGGTTGAACAAAGAGCGCGGCTATACCTTTGTGGTCATCGAACATGACATGGATTTCATTGGAAAAATCTGTGATCCCGTCATCTGTATGGCTGAGGGCAAAGTCCTCGCCGAGGGAACCTTGGCCGAGATCAAAGCCAACGAACAGGTGATCGAGGCCTATCTGGGCACGGGGCTTAAGAACAAGGTCGCAGCGGGATGACCGGGCGCCCAAAGCTCGCCCCGCACCGAACACACACTGCACAAGACTTGAGGCATCCATGACCGAGCCGTTTTTGATTGGCGACACCATGTCCGGGGGCTACGGCTCTGGCCCGGATATTCTGCACGACTGCACCGTGTCCGTAGACAAAGGTGAGATTGCGGTCATTGTCGGCCCCAATGGCGCCGGCAAATCCACCGCGATGAAGGCCGTGTTCGGCATGCTGGATGTGCGTAAGGGGGCCGTGCGTTTGGGTGGTGAGGATATCACCAAACTGACCCCTCAGGCCCGGGTGGCCAAAGGCATGGGGTTCGTGCCGCAAACCAACAACATCTTTACCTCGATGACGGTTGAGGAAAACCTTGAGATGGGGGCGTTTTTGCGCCGCGATGACATCGCGCAGACGATCGCTCAGGTCTATGAACTGTTCCCGATCCTGCACGAAAAACGCAATCAGGCGGCGGGCGAACTTTCTGGCGGGCAGCGTCAGCAGGTTGCGGTGGGGCGTGCGTTGATGACCCAACCGACGGTCCTGATGCTTGATGAGCCGACCGCGGGCGTCAGCCCCATCGTGATGGATGAGCTGTTTGATCGCATCATTGAGGTCGCGCGCACGGGCATTTCTATCCTGATGGTGGAACAGAACGCTCGCCAAGCGCTTGAAATCGCGGACAAAGGGTATGTTCTGGTTCAGGGGCGCAATGCCTATACCGACACGGGCAAGGCGCTTCTTGCGGACCCCGAAGTGCGCAAATCCTTTTTGGGAGGCTGACATGCTAAGACGACTAGGACTAGCGGCCTACATGGCACTTATGGCGGGCAGCGCGCAGGCGATGATCTGCACGTTTGAGGCCGAGTGCTTTGAGCAAGACGGCTGTATGGAAAGCGGATTTGGCTTTGAAGTTATCACGACTGACGCGGGTACGCTGCAGTTTGTGACGGAATTTGGCGATCTTGATGTGGTGTGGTCATCCGACGACATCGGCACGTTTGCGGGCCTCGCGACTGGGGCGGGTGCAAACTATTTTCTCACGACCGGATCTGAGGGCGCGCGGTTGTCCGTGCACCTCGATGGGCCGGTTGCGGTCACCTACATCGGTCAATGTGAGGGCGGGCTCTAGCCCCCTCAGGAAGGATATCATCGAATGGTTGATGCACTTAACGGACTGATTGTTCTGGCGAACTTCGTCCTTATCCCCGCCACGGCCTACGGCGCGCAGCTGGCGCTTGGGGCGCTTGGCGTGACGCTGATTTACGGCATTTTGCGGTTCTCTAACTTTGCGCATGGGGACACGATGGCGTTTGGCACGGCGATCACCGTGCTTGTGACATGGGCGTTCCAATCGCTCGGGATCAGCTTTGGCCCGCTACCAACTGCTTTGCTCGCGCTGCCCATTGGGATCGCGGCAACCTCATTGCTGGTGGTTGGCACGGACCGCGCGGTTTACCGGTTTTACCGTAAACAACGGGCCGCCCCTGTGATCTATTTGATTGCGTCGCTGGGGGTGATGTTTGTGTTGAACGGCCTTGTGCGGTTCATCATCGGCACCGATGACCAACGCTTCACCGATGGGGAGCGGTTCTTGATCTCGGTACGTGACTTCAAAGCGATGACCGGCTTGGCCGAGGGGCTGGCGATCCGGACGACCCAAGCCATCACGGTGGTTGTCGCGATCCTTGTCGTCGCCGCGCTCTTTTGGTTCCTGAACCGTACGCGGACCGGGAAATCCATGCGCGCCTATTCCGACAACGAAGACCTTGCGCTGCTGTCGGGGATCAACCCAGAACGGGTTGTTTTGTACACATGGTTGATCGTTGCGGCCTTGGCCACGACTGCGGGCGTTCTGTATGGCTTGGATAAGTCGTTCAAACCCTTCGTGTATTTCCAACTGCTTTTGCCGATCTTTGCGGCTGCCATTGTGGGGGGCCTTGGGAACCCATTGGGCGCCATCGCGGGGGGATTTGTGATTGCGTACTCAGAGGTGTTGATCACCTATCCGATGAAACGCGTTTTGGGCTATTGGATGCCCGAAAGCCTAGAGCCAGACGGGCTCGTGCAGTTGTTGTCCACCGACTATAAATTCGCGGTCAGTTTCTCGATCCTTTTGATCGTCCTTCTGTTCCGACCCACCGGCCTATTTAAGGGGAAATCACTATGATCGGCTCCCTGTTTCGCGGCATGACGCGGCGTGATTTGTTGCTGTTTGCCTTTGTGGCGGTCCTGTATATTGGCACGGCATATGTGCAGTCCTGGAATACGGTTCTCGGCATGGTGAACCTTGCGTTGATCTCGGCGATCATGGCGTTGGGTGTGAACATGCAATGGGGCTATGCGGGCCTGCTGAACGTGGGTGTCATGGGCTTTGTGGCGCTAGGCGGCTTGGCGGCGGTGCTGGTGTCGGTGCCCCCCACCGACGAGGCTGTCTCGGCTGGCGGCTTGCAGATTGTCATCGCATTGTTGCTGGGGGCTGCGACCGTAGCGGCCGCCGTTGTAGCGTGGGGCAAGATGCCCCCGAGCCGGGCGCGGGGCTTTGCCGTGGCTGGCATCCTGCTGGTTGGCTTTTTCATCTTTCGTGCGGTGTTCGACCCGGCTGTAGCGCGGGTTGAGGCGGTAAACCCGGCCTCTACCGGGTACTTGGGCGGGCTGCATTTGCCTGTTGTTCTCAGCTGGCCTGTGGGCGGTCTGTTCGCGGCGGGTGCTGCGTGGATTATTGGCAAAAGCGCGCTGCGTTTGCGCTCTGACTATCTAGCGATCGCTACGCTCGGTATTTCGGAGATCATTATCGCGATCCTTAAGAATGAGGATTGGTTGAGCCGGGGCGTCAAAAACGCAACTGGTGTGCCATCGCCCATGCCTGCTGCAATCGACCTGCAAACCGACCCAAGCTTTGTGGAGCGCGTGACATCGTGGGGCTTTGACCCAGTCACGGCTTCGACGATTGCGGTGAAACTAGGCTACATGGCTTTGTTCTTGGCCGTTCTGGTGGCCTTGATCTGGCTGACACAGATGGCGCTCAATTCGCCTTGGGGCCGTATGATGCGCGCGATCCGCGACAATGAGGTTGCGGCCTCTGCGATGGGCAAAGACGTCACAAAGCGGCACTTGCAGATCTTTATCCTTGGCTCTGCTGTGTGCGGCATGGCGGGGGCTATGCTGGTGACGCTGGACGGTCAGTTGACGCCGGGTACCTACCAGCCGCTGCGGTTTACGTTCCTGATTTGGGTGATGGTTATCGTTGGTGGCTCTGGCAACAACTGGGGCTCGGTTCTGGGGGGCTTCCTGATTTATTGGCTTTATATTCAGGTCGAGCCGATTGGGATTTGGACCATGGAGATGATCACTTCGGGCATGGCAGATGGCAGCTGGCTCAAGGCGCATTTGTTGGAATCTGCGGCCCATATGCGGCTTTTGACGATGGGGATTATCCTGTTGGTGGTTCTGCGGTTTAGCCCACGCGGCTTGATCCCGGAGAGATGAGGTCAACGGCGTCGCGCCCCCGGTGGGCGCGACCTGTGGATTGCGCCGCCCTTTGGGCGTCGCGGTAGGCGAGGGGCGCTGCCCCTCGCGCTCCCCGATGAGTATTTATAGAACAAAGGAGGCGGGGCGTGGTGCCCCGCCTTTTTGTTTGGCGATAGGGTGTTTAGGAGGACCGCTAGATCTTGACGCCTTCACGGCCAGCAAGGTCCGTGAAGAACTGCCACGCAACCCGTCCGGAGCGCGAGCCGCGTGTGGCCTGCCATTCGATGGCTTGCGCCTTGAGGTCATCAGCGGGCACGTTGACGCCATATGCGGCGCAGTAGCCTTCGATCATGCTGAGGTAGCTGTCTTGGTCACAGGTGTGGAAGCCAAGCCAGAGGCCGAAGCGATCCGAGAGGGAGACCTTTTCCTCAACCGCCTCAGAGGGGTTGATGGACGACGAGCGTTCGTTTTCGATCATGTCGCGAGGCATCAAGTGGCGCCGGTTCGACGTGGCGTAAAACAGGACGTTTTCGGGGCGGCCTTCGATGCCGCCGTCTAGGACTGCTTTTAGGGATTTGTAGTGTTCGTCATCATGGCTGAAGCTGAGGTCATCACAATAGAGCACAAAGCGCAGGTCCGGGCTATTGCGCAGAGCATCGAGCAGGCGGCCGACCGATGGCAGGTCCTCGCGCTGGAGTTCCACCAGTTTGAGCGGCAGACCTTGGGCCGTGAGCGCGCCGTGGACGGCCTTGACCAAGCTGCTTTTGCCCATGCCGCGCGCGCCCCACAAAAGCGCGTTGTTGGCGGATAGGCCGTTGGCGAAGCGTCGGGTGTTTTCGAGCAGCGTGTCGCGGGCGCGGTCGATCCCGATCAACAGGTCCAGATCGACGCGGCTAATGTTTGGAACCGGTACAAGCCTGTCGGGCGACGTGTGCCACAAGAACGCCTCAGCGGTGCTGAGGTCAGGGGTAGGCGCGGGGCTGGGCGCCATACGCTCTAAAGCGGCGGCAATACGCTCCAACGTGTCTTGGTTCACAGGTCGTCGTCCTCGTCTTCGTCTAGCAGGCCTTCGGCGCGCAGTTTGGCTTTGCGGCTTTTTTCAACGCGGCGGACCAGTTGGATCGAAATCTCATAGAGGCCGTAAACCACCACGAACAAGATGCCTTGGGTGATAACATCCGGTGGGGTCACAAGTGCGGCCAAGACAAGGATGCCGACCACCGCGTATTTGCGCACATGGGCAAGGCCCTCAGCCGATACGAGGCCCGCTTTGCCCATCAGGGTCAGCAGGACAGGCAGCTGGAAGCAAAGGCCAAAGGCCATGATGAATTTCAGCGTGATATCGAGGCTTTCGTTCACCTTCCCAAAGAAGGTGATGCGTACGCCTGTGTCCGTTGTGGGGACCGCGAGGCCGCCATCAGCGGGGAGTGCGCTGTCGGTTGTGCCAACGAACTGGCCCATCAGGTTGGCAAAGATCGAGGACACATCGGCGAAGCCCAGAAAGAACTGCATGGCCAGCGGCGTGACCACGAAATGTGCAAAGCTCGCGCCCAGCAGGAACATCAAGGGAGAGGCAAACATGAACGGCGCAAAGGCGTTCTTTTCGGCCTTGTAGAGACCGGGTGCTACGAACCGCCACAGCTGGTAGCCGATAAACGGGAACGCCAGCATGAAGCCAAACACCATTGAGATGCGGAACAGCGTGAACAGGTATTCCTGCGGTGACGTGTATTGCAGTGTGGGCGAGGGGTCACCGAGCGCGCGTAGCGTTGCCTCAATTGGCCCCATCAGAAATTGCAGGATGGGCTCTGCCACCATGAATGCAAGGACGATGCCGACCACAAAGGCCATAACGGCGCGGATCAAACAGGTCCGCAGCTCTGTCAGGTGTTCGATCAGTGGGGCAGCGCTGCCCTGCATTTCGTCGTCGTTGGGATCGTCAGTGGCGCTCATGTCTTGGGTGTCTCATCTGCGGATGCAGCGGGGGCGTCGGCGGGCGTGGGCTCGGATGGGGCCTCTAGGGCGGCTTCCAGCTCAGAGGCCTTTTGCGCGGCATCGGCGGCTTCGCGCGCTTTGCGCTCTGCGGCCATTCGTGCGGATTTCGCTTCGATCTTTTGTTTGGCAGCCTGGCGTTCCGCGCTCAGCTTGGATGTCTCGGGGCCCTTTGTGCTACCGCCGGTTTCGGGATCAACGTCAAAGTTGGTCGCGGATTTGGCGGCTTGGGCCACGGTGTCCAACGGGTTGGACATCTTGCGCAGGTCGCTGGCCATGCCTTTGACGCCGCTCTCATCGGCGGCATCGCTCATCGCAGAGGAAAACTCACGCGCCATTCCGCGCATTTTCCCCATGAACCGACCCACGTTACGAAACAACACGGGCAGGTCCTTGGGGCCTACTACGATCAGCGCGACAACGCCGATGACAAGAAGCTCTGTCCAGCCAAGATCGAACATGCGCGTCGCTTAGACTTTGTCTTTTTCGGTCTCGGCGGGGGTCACGTCGCGGGCCACGTCAGCGGGCGTCGCTTCGTCGTCTTTGGCGGCTTCCAGCTCTTCGGTGCCTTCTTTGATGCCTTTTTTGAAGGACGTGATGCCTTTGCCGACTTCGCCCATCAGGGACGAGATCTTGCCGCGTCCGAACAGGACAAGCACGACGATCGCAATGAGAAGAATGCCGGGCAGGCCGATATTATTGAGCATGGGGGTCTCCCTTGGATAGGTCGCGGGCCCTTGCATGGAACATGTGGGACACCGGCTGTGTTGGTCAGTCGCCCATAATGTATTGCGGCTCCGCGGGAGTTAAAAGGACGAATACGCTTTTGTTGCTGTATCAAAAGCGATTTCGTCACATTTATTCGAGGCCGTCCGCCCGGTGCAAAAGGCGAAAGCCTATTGCATCAGGGGGGTTGGGTCGATCGGTTCAAACCCCTTGAGGATCGAGAACCGCAGCCCCGAGGGAGACTGTCCGACGGTTGCAATGCGTTGGCCCGCGCGCACACGGTCGCCTTTTTTGACCGTCAGGTCGGAGATATTGGCGTAGACCGACTTCAGATCACCAGGGTGGGACACAACGATGACCGGGTTTTGGTCGGTGTCGCGGGTGATCAGGATGACCTCGCCGTCGGCTGCGGCGGCGACATCCGTACCGGGGTTTGCGGCGATGTCGACGCCCTGCTTAGAACTGGAATAGTTGCTGAGTTGGCCCCGTACGGGCTGTGCAAAGCGGCCGGGGGGCGGGCCGGGCTGGGTTGGCGCAGCCTCAGTTGGGGCTTCAACGCTGGCCACGCGGCTGTCATTGAGCGCGGGGCTTTGCGGCAAGGTGGCCTCGGACACGGGCGCGGGCAGGCCTGCACTTGCCGAGGGTGGCAGGGGGGTGACCGAACCTTGGCCGGGTGCGGCGGCAATGGCGGCTCCGGGCTCTTCGACGATCAATGGGATGATCAGGTATTGGCCTTCGCGGACCTCAAGATCACTGCTGAGGCCATTCCATTCCGCCAAGGATTTGACCGAAACGCCGTACAGACGCGCGATGGAAAATGCGGTTTCGCCACGTGCGGCGCGGTGGCGGATCGGCTCGCGTCCGGTTTGGACATCGACGCGGCGCGCCTCGCCCGGGCCGGGCAGGGTTGAGCGTTCGATTGCGGCCCCCGCGATGGCCCCGATGTCGGGGCGTTCACCGTCAACGGCGGCCGAGGGGGGCGCCACACGGCGTGGCATCGCGATCAGTTCATTGGGGCGCAACTCATCCGTGATGCTACGGCCGTTAAAGCGCGCGACTTCGGCGGGGTTGGCGCCCACTCGGTCGGCCAAATCGCTAAGGGTATCGCCGCGCCTTGCAACGGCGACCTGATAGGTTGGATAGGTGATCAGCCCATTGCGGTCGGGCTGTGGGCGCGACGAGGTTGCGGCCTCACGCGCGGCACTTGAGGTATCGAGTGTGCCCGGCGCATTTCCGCGCAAATCGAAGTCAATCGCGCTGAGGTTCAGTGGCTCACAGGCGGCAAGGGCCGCCACCGAGGCGAGCAAAAGGGGAAGGCGCAGGCGCGCTGTACGGGCGGGCGAAGGGGCAATGACGATCACGAACTCGATCCTTTGAATATATGGCCTCAAGGGTCGGACGCTTGGCGCGCCTCTGACGGGACGCGTTGTGCGCCCTTTGGTATATGTAGTCTACGTCTCCGCGAGCCCTTCGACAAGCGGGACAAAACGCACCGGCTGAAGCTCTTGGTAATCAAAGCCATCTTCGGTGCGACGCACTTTGATCAGGGTCTGAACCGCGTCGGACTGGCCCACCGGCACGATCATAATGCCACCCATGCGCAATTGCGCCAAGAGCGGGCCGGGCGGATCTTCGGCGGCGGCGGTCACAAGAATGCGATCAAAGGGCGCTTGTTCGGGCAGCCCAAAAGAACCGTCGCCCGAGATGACCGTTATATTGTGCAGGTCCAGTTTGGTCAGCAAAGCACTGGCCGCACGCGTCAGCGAACGGTGACGATCAATCGTGTAGATCCGACGTCCCAGTTGCGACAGGATCGCAGCCTGATAGCCAGAGCCCGTGCCGACCTCTAGGACTTTGTCGCGGGCCGAGACCTCTAGGGCTTGGGTCATCAGGCCGACCACTGAGGGTTGGCTGATGGTCTGACCGCTGGCAATTGGCAGGGGCACATCTTCGTAGGCGCGCTCCGCAAAGTGGCCGGTCAAAAACGCCGCGCGGTCAATTTTTTCCATTGCGGCAAGCACGCGTTTGTCCATCACCCCGCGAGAGCGGAGTTGAAACACAAATTGCATGGCTTGCTCGGCGGTTGGCATTGATCAGAGCTTGTTTTTCAGGGCTGTCAGGGCGTCTGCATCGGTCAGATCGGCGCGCATGGGCGTGACAGAGATGTACCCATCAAGGTTTGCAGCGGCATCGGTGCCGGGGGCGGTTGGATCGTGCTGCGCGCCGCCTTTGACCCAAATGAACTGACGGCCCGAGGGGGCTTTGTGCGGTTCAACCTTAAACCGGCCGTGGCCCCGGTAGCCTTGGGCTGTGGCCGCCGCACCTTTGACGTCGTCTGCGGGCACGGGGGGCACGTTGATGTTGTAAAAGATCTGGTATTCATCGCCGCCCCAAGGTGCCGTATCAAGGAGCCGCGTGATGAGGGGCGCGAGATGGATCGCCGAGGCCTCAAATGGGTCGGCGATCTCTACATTCTTTGGGCCAAAATATTGCGAGAGCGCTAAGGAACGCACGCCTTGAAGGGCCCCCTCCATCGCGGCACCAAGGGTGCCAGAATAGAGCGCATTTTCCGCCGAGTTGTTGCCACGATTAACGCCGGACAGAATGAGGTCCGGCTTTTGCGGCAAAACGTGGTGAATGCCCGCCAGAACGCAATCCGCGGGTGACCCCTCAATCGCAAAGCGGCGCGGACCAAAGTGCGATATCATCGTAGGGTGAGTGTAAGAAATGCAGTGACCTACACCCGATTGTTCAAACGCGGGCGCGACGGTCCAGACTTCTCCGTCCGGGCCTGCGAGCGTGGCTGCGATTTTCTCAAGCGTGTGCAGGCCGGGGGCGTTGATGCCGTCGTCATTGGTGATGAGAATGCGCATGGGGGTCCTCTTTGTTGCCGTAGTGCTTAGGCGAGCAGGGGGCGGAAAGCCAGAGACGAAGTGGGGTGCGGTGCACAGCGCGGTGGCTCAGGGCTGCGCCCCTCGCGTATGAGTATTTTGGGAACAAAGGAGGTGGGGTTAGTCCCAGTTTGGGGGGCGTTTTTCGATAAAGGCTTGCATGCCTTCGTCGGTGTCCGGCTGGGCGAGGTTTTGGACCATCGCATCGCGGGTGAGCGCGTAGGCGTCGGCAACAGGCAGCTCGACTTGGGTATAGAAGGCGGATTTGCCGATGCGGACCGCGCTGGAAAGCTTGCTGGCGACTTTTTCCGCGAGGGCCGTGGTTTCTTGGGCGAGGGCGTCGGGGTCGACCGCGCGGTTGATCAGGCCCAGATCGATGGCATCTTGGGCGGAGATGGCATCACCGGTTGTGAGCATCTCAAACGCGCGTTTGCGGGGTAGGTTGCGTGACAGGGCGACCATGGGAGTGGAGCAGAACAGGCCGATATTTACACCGTTCACCGCGAACCGTGTATGCGTGTCGGCAATGGCCATGTCGCAGTTGGCAACCATCTGGCACCCGGCAGCGGCGGCAATGCCATGGACTTGGGCGATGACCGGTTGGGGAAGATCACGCATTTGCGCCATAACGGCGGTGCAGCGATCAAACAGGTCTGCGAACGCGGCGGCGCCGCCGTCGGGGGCTTGGCGCATTGCCTGCATTTGGCGCAAATTATGGCCCGCGCAAAATGCTTTGCCCGCACCGCGCAGGATGACGGCCTTTTGCGGGCCTTGCGCGATGTCTGACAATTGCGCGCCGAGGGCTGCGAGCATTTCGTCAGAGAGCGAGTTAAGCGTGGCTGGATCGTTCAACGTAAGAGTTGTGATTGCGCCTGTATCCTCGCGCTGAAGAATGTCTGACATTTGCTTGCCCTTCGCTATTGGTCGCGCCAAGAGTAACAGGCAAAAGGGAGGGTGCAATGGCAATGGCGATGGATGGGGCCGCGCTGACGGACTTTTTGGAACGCGAGTTTCCGGAAGTTTCGGGTGAATTTACGATCCTGAAGGTTGAGCCTGAGATAATCACGGTACAATTGAACACAAGCGCTCGGCATTTGCGCCCTGGGGGGACCGTTTCGGGGCCTTCGATGTTTGGGCTGGCAGATGTCACGATGTATCTTGCGGTACTCGCGCAGATCGGGCCGGTGGCATTGGCCGTGACAACAAATTGCAGCATCGATTTTATGCGCAAGCCCGCAGCTGGTGTGCCGGTGGTGGCAGAGGGGCGTGTGCTAAAACTGGGCCGTACGCTTGCGGTGGGGGATGTGTTGTTGCGATCGGGTGAAAACGGGCCGATCGTGGCGCGGGCGTCGCTGACCTATGCAATTCCACCGAAAAATGATGGGGTAAAATAAAACCCCACTTGTAAGTGATTGTTTTTGTGTGGTTTGGGGCTGGGGTCGGTGCTTGACGATGGCCGAAAAGGCTATATACCCGGCGCATCTTCAGGCGTGCCACCTTGGTGCGCCTTAACGTTTGTAGGGTTAGAGATATGAAAACCTATTCCATGACCCCGGGTGATATCGACAAGAAGTGGATCTTGATCGACGCCGAGGGTATCGTGCTGGGCCGCCTGGCCTCCATCATCGCCATGCGCCTGCGTGGTAAACACAAAGCAGCGTTCACACCGCACATGGATATGGGTGACAACGTTATCGTTGTTAACGCTGACAAAATCCAGATCACCGGTAAGAAACGCGAAAAGCCACACTACTGGCACACCGGCTACCCCGGTGGGATCAAATCGCGCACGACGCAAGAGATCCTGGATGGCAAGCACCCCGAGCGGGTTGTGACCCAAGCCGTCAAGCGGATGCTGCCCGGCAACAAACTGTCGCGCCAGCTGATGACCAACCTGCGTGTATACGCAGGCGGTGAGCACCCCCATGAGGCCCAAGCACCAGACGTTCTGGACGTGGCCGCCATGAACAAGAAAAACACCCGGAGCTGATACCGATGGCTGATCAAATCAACACTCTCGAAGATCTGGCTGCGGCCACCGGCGTCCCCGCGGGCGACGAAACAACGCTGCTGGACACTTCGGTCCCCCGTGAGCCCGTCCGTGACGAGCTGGGTCGCTCCTACGCTACTGGTAAACGTAAAGATGCGGTTGCCCGCGTCTGGATCAAACCCGGTTCCGGTAAAGTGACTGTTAACGGTCGTGAACTGAACACGTACTTCGCACGCCCTGTGCTGCAGATGATTCTGCGCCAGCCGTTCCAGATCACTGATCGCGAAGACCAGTTCGACGTAATGGCGACTGTCAAAGGCGGCGGTTTGTCCGGTCAAGCTGGTGCGGTTAAGCACGGCATTTCCAAGGCATTGCAGCTGTATGAACCCTCCCTTCGGGGCGCGCTCAAAGCGGCTGGCTTCCTGACACGCGATAGCCGTGTTGTTGAGCGGAAGAAATACGGTAAGCGCAAGGCGCGCCGGAGCTTCCAGTTCTCCAAGCGTTAAGCTTTTGGAAATACAGATGGAAAAGGCCACGCTTCGCGCGTGGCCTTTTTTCGTCGATATGATCGTTGCGCAGGGTGCGGGAATAGGCTTTGATCGATCAAGTCGAAACGGGGGCGCGGGTGAACCAAGAGGCAAAACGGGGTTGGGTGCTGGTGTCAGTGCCGCTCCTTTACACGATATTGCTTATGGCGGCGCCTTTGACCGCGATCTTTGTCTTCAGTTTCTGGAGCCAAGACTTTTTGACGCTCGACACCACTATGACGCTCAAGAATTATCGCGAAGCGTGGAATGAGCCGCTGTATGCCGAGCTTTTGAGCCGTTCGATCAGGATTGCAGGTGCGGTGACTTTGGTGACGGTGGTGCTGGCATTTCCAGTTGCTTATTTCGTCAGCTTTCACGTGGCGCCTGAGCGGAAATCGCTTTGGTTGTTTTTGATCACCATCCCGTTCTGGACCAGCTATCTGCTGCGTATTTTTCTGTGGAAAGTGATCCTTGGGTTCAACGGTGTTCTTAACACCTCCCTACAAAGCATTGGTTTCATTGATGAGCCTTTGACGTTCATTCTGTATAATGCAAACGCTGTGGTCATCACGTTGGCGCATGCCTTTGCGCCATTTGCGATCTTGCCGATCTTTGTCGCGCTTGAGAAAATTGACCGCTCGTTGCTCGAAGCCGCGCGTGATTTGGGTGAGAACGCGGTTATGACATTTGTCCGCGTGACCCTTCCGCTTGCGATGCCGGGCGTGGTTGCCGCGACGTTGATCGTGTTCATCCCGACCGTGGGCGATTATGTGACGCCACGCCTTGTGGGCGGGCCGAACGGATTGATGATTGCGAACATGATCCAGACACAGTTTCTACGTTTGAATAACGCGCCCATGGGGGCGGCCTTGGCCGTGATTGCCATGACGACGGTCACGGTGATGGCGTTGCTGTTGTTGGCCGTAACGCGCAAGTGGATGCGTGGGGGCGGGCGATGACTGGTCGGGTCCGGATGATGCGCGTACCGCATCGGAGAGCCCTATGATGTTGCGGGCCTATGTCATTGTATTTTTGTTGTTTTTGTATGCGCCGATTCTGCTGCTGCCGGTCTTTGCATTTAATTCCGGCACGGTGATTGCGTTTCCCTTGGATGGGTTCACGTTCCACTGGTTTGCGGAATTGGCCGTGACAAAGGCGTTGCATGAGGCGGTAGTGAATTCACTGATTATCGCGGCGGTAACGGCAGTGATTTCCACGGCTTTGGGCGTTGCGGCGGCGCGTGCGGCGGTACGCTACCGGTTCCCGGGCAAGGCCGCGGCCCTTGGATTGATCATGGTGCCGCTCGTTCTGCCTGAGATTATTGTGGCCGTTTCACTTTTGGTGGTTGTGGTACAGATAATGGGCTGGGATTTGTCGATGAGCACTGTCATCGCGGCGCATGTGTTAATTTGCACGCCCTTTGCCACTGCAATCCTTAACGCAAGTTTCCAGAACCTTGACCCAAGCCTAGAGGAAGCCGCCGTTGATCTGGGGGAGAGCCGGTCCTCGACCTTTCGCCTCATTACGTTGCCGCTAATCATGCCGGGTATCATTGCGGCACTTCTGATCTCTTTCACGATCTCATTGGATGAGTTCATTAT
>NZ_CEZFMW010000015.1:0-41326 GCF_982993085.1 Thalassobacter sp.
GCCAGTTCGAGCAGGCCAAGAACTTCGGCTCGCTGATCGTGCCGAAACTGCGCGATCCGGCAGAGACACTGCGGGTGGTGGAGGCGCGGGATTTTGGCGGCGACCTGCTGCTGACGGACGTTAAGGCGCGCGTTTTGACCGTTCTACGCATGGCAGAGGCGCTGTCGCCGAAGTATCATGTGGTGGTGGCTAACCCGCCGTATATGGGGCGAGGTGGCATGAACCCCACTCTTATGACGTGGACCGAAGCCAATTACTCTGATTCAAAGTCTGATCTCTTCGCAATGTTTATGGTTCGCTCGCTCATGCTGAATGTCCAAGGCGGGTTCATGGCCATGATCAACATGCAGTCTTGGATGTTTCTCTCGTCCTTTGAGAAAATGCGTGGATGGTTGCTTGCATCGTCTCATCTTACTTCGATGGCACACCTTGGAGAGAGAGCATTCGATACAATTGGCGGGTCAGTCGTGTCGACAACTGCTTTTGTCTTCGAAAAGTCTCGGAAAGCTTCCAGTGCTGGGTACTTTGTTCGCTTGGTAGATGGGCGGAACGAAAATGAAAAACTGGAGGCTTTAAAAAGAGCCGCCTCAGGAGCGGATGACGAAGTTTACAAAGCAAGCACCACCGAGTTTGAACGGATCCCGGGCTACCCTATCGCATACTGGATATCTCAGACTGTCGCAAATGCATTCCTTGAGGATAAGCTCTCTTCAGTTGGGAGCACGCGCCGAGGACTTCAAACTGGAAACAAGGACCTTTTCATCAGGCAGTGGTCAGAGGTTAGCTCTGAGCAAACAGACTTTGATAGTCGTAACCGCGTCGAGGCACTTCAACGTTCCGAAAAATGGTTTCGATTCAATAATGGTGGCGACTTTCGGAAGTGGGCAGGTGGTATTGATCTAGTAGTGAACTGGCAATCGGATGGACGCGACATTAAGGCTAGCGGTAAGGCCATTATCCCCAGCGAAGACCTGTATTTCAAAGAGGCCGTTTGCTGGGGGCGAATTTCAAGCGGTCCAGAGGCATATCGCCTCCATGAGGGCGGACTGCTTCCGGGAGACCTCTCGCCATGCTATTTCTCCGATGCCCCCTACTTTTCATTGGCTTACTTCAACTCGCCTGTCGCGCGCACGTTCAAAAACGTTGTAAATCCTACGATCACCAATACAGTTGGAGATCTCGCCAAGATTCCGGCTCCCACGCGCGCGACCCCACAGAACGCAAGTGTTGAGCGCGTCGTCCGGCAGCTTGTGGCCTCGCATACAACCGACTGGGACGCCTACGAAACCTCCTGGGATTTCACCACGCTCCCGCTGCTCTCGCCCGATCATCGCGGCGAGACGCTGGCGGATAGCTACGCCACGCTCCGCGCCCAGTGGCAGTCCATGACGGACGAGATGAAAGCCTTGGAGGAAGAGAACAACCGCATCTTCATCGACGCTTATGGTCTGCAAGACGAACTGACGCCCGAGGTGCCGATCGAGGAGATCACCCTCACCTGCAACCCCGCCTATCGTTATGGCGTGAAGGGCTCCGAGGAAGCCAATGAGGCCCGCCTGCGCGCCGATACCATGGCCGAGTTCCTGTCCTACGCCGTGGGCTGCATGTTCGGGCGCTACAGCCTCGACGCGCCGGGCCTGATCCTCGCCAACCAGGGCGAGACGTTGCAGGACTATCTCGCCCGCATCCCCGAGCCGAGCTTCATGCCGGACGAAGACAACGTCATCCCCGTGCTTGACGCCGACTGGTTCGCCGACGACATCACCGACCGCTTCCGCCTGTTCCTGCGCACCACCTTCGGCGAGGCGCATTTCCAAGAGAACCTGCGCTACATTGAAGACGCGCTTGGCAAGGACATCCGCAAGTATTTCACCAAGGATTTCTACGCCGACCACGTGAAGCGGTATAAGAAGCGCCCGATCTACTGGATGTTCTCCTCACCCAAGGGGACGTTCAACGCGTTGATCTACATGCACCGCTACCGCGGCGACACGGTGTCGGTACTGCTCAACGACTACCTGCGCGAGTTCATAAGCAAGCTGGAAGGCGAACGCGGGCGGCTGGAAAAGCTGTCAGACGACCCGAGCGCCAGCCAGGGCCAGCGCACCAAGGCGCTGAAAGACATGGCCGTGATCGCAAAACAGATCGACGAGTTGAACGAATGGGAGCGCGATGTCGTCTTCCCGCTGGCGCAAGCCAAAATCGAGATAGACCTCGATGATGGTGTGAAGGCGAACTATCCCAAGTTCGGAGCCGCGCTGAAAAAGATTGTTGGGGTGAGTTGATGTCGGATCGGATCACCACCAGCCTGGAACGCCTTTTTGACGAGCATCGTATCGTCTTTTGGTATGACGCAGCACGCGACATGCGGGGAGAGTTCGAGGCAGTCGATTTGGCTGGTGTGACAAAGGTGGAAGTCGCCAACAACCAGTTTGGGCTGAAACATCGGATGCTGCGGCAGGAGCCGACGGCAAAGTTTCTGGTGTTCCATGATGGGCCTGAGCCTGAGAATGCCGCGAACTGGCTTTTGGACGTGCAGTTGGCAACGGCAGTTTTCAAGGCGGATCAAGCCGGCATCTGGCTGGGTGAGCTGGGCCTGCCGCCACAGTTCGAAAGCGTCGTGCGCGATCACCTGGAGTTTTATCGCTCTAAGGTGCGCGTGGCGGAGCTTAAACGGCTATTGCATGCGGCAGATACGCAGTCCCAAGTGCGGCTGCGCATGCTCGCCGTCTGTGCCGGTGCTGAGGGTGGGCTTGATACAGTTGTCGAGGCACTCCTTGGCGAATTAGCCGATGGCAGTGAGGATGCGATGCGGCTCATTGAGCGATCCGGCCTGACCGAGGTGTTTTGGAAGCAGGTTGGAAACGCCTATGGCTATCAGCCGGACCAGCCTGATCTGGAGGATTTTGCGATCGCGCTCTTTCAGTCGGCGTATCAGCGGGCGTTGGGCGAAGATGGCAAGCTGAGCGCTGAGGCTCTTCTGGTTTTCCGGCGCTGGAAGAACAATCGCCACTGGGAAGTGGCGTTCGAGACGCTTGCTGCTCGCTATCAGGCCTTGCTGAAGATTCCAGAAGATTTGTCCAAGCGCGACTTCCGCGCAGTCATGGCCATCGATCATTTCGAGGAAATCGACCGCCATATCATCCGCCAACTGGTGCACGCGATGTCGACGCAGACGGTCAGCGCGTCTGAGGTCCTGAAATGGGTGCGCGAACGCCGGCAAAGCCATTGGTATGGCACTTATGAGGACATCTATCAGGCGATCGGATTTGCCACAGAATTCCAGCAGGCGCTGGCAGAGGCCAACTTGGGGATGACGAGCCCTGCCGAAGGGGTGAAGCGCTATGTGAGCAGCTGGTACAAGCTCGACCAGCTCTATCGCAAATTCATCTACCATATGCAGCGCAGCGGCCATGCCTCGCTGCTTTCGGAACTCTACGAGGCGGTTGAGAACCGGTATACTAATAGCTTCCTCTTGAAGCTGAATGATGCCTGGCAGGATCAGGTTGCCGGACTGACCGACTGGGCAATCCCCGGCTACGCAAGCCAAAGCGCCTTTTATATCGAACAAGCCGCAGAGTTTCGCCGTCGCGATCAGAAGGTCGTGGTCATCGTTTCAGATGCCTTACGTTTCGAGGTGGCCGAGGAATGCCTACGCCGCATCCGGGCATTGAACCGATTTGATGCGGAGCTGAAGCCCATGATCAGCGCGCTACCCAGCTATACCCAGCTCGGGATGGCGGCACTTTTGCCAAACCGTGACCTGTCTTTCGCGCCTGATGGCGGCGGATCGGTACTTTCGGGAGGCGAAAGCACACAAGGCCTTGCCGCGCGCGAAAAGATCCTGGCAACGGGACGTGCAGGCGATCGCGCCAAGGCTCTATCCGCACGGGATGTTCTCGATATGCGGGTCGATGAAGGCAAAGAGCTCTTCCGCGACAATGACGTGGTCTACATTTATCACAACCTGATCGATGCGATTGGCGACAAGCTGCAGACCGAGGATCAGCTGCCCAAGGCTGCCGAAGACGCGATCGAAGAGCTAACCAAGCTCGTTCGAAAGCTGACCTCGGCGAATTTCTCGAACATCCTGATCACGGCAGATCATGGCTTCCTTTTTCAGCACCGAGTGTTGGATGAGAGCGACTTTGCTGTCGCCGATCCCAAGGGCGAAGAAATCCTGCTTCGTAATCGCCGCTTCGTCATCGGTCGTGGTCTCGAAGAAACCGCGGGCATGAAGAAGTTCAGCTCGGCGAACCTGGGCCTGGCGGGCGACCTCGATGTCCTGATCCCAAACTCGATAAACCGCCTACGCGTTAAAGGGGCGGGCAGCCGATTTGTGCACGGTGGCGCCTCACTGCAGGAAATTGTTATTCCCGTCCTCCGTGTCGGGAAACAGCGCGAAGCGGATGTGAACCAGGTTGAGGTGCAGATCATCGTATCTGGCCGCAGCCAGATCACTTCTGGGCAAACGGCTGTCATCTTCTACCAAGCGCAACCGGTGTACGAGAAAATGCAGGCGCGTGAGCTGGTCGCGGGGATCTATGCTGCCGACGACACGCTGATTTCAGACGAGCATGTTCTGCAGTTTGATTTTACCTCGGACAACGCCCGTGAACGCGAAATGCCTCGGAAGTTCCTGCTATCGCGTGAGGCGGACAAATTCAACAACCAAGACGTATTCCTTAAGTTGCGTCAGCCATACGGCAAAACGAGCCGCTTTGAGGACTACACAAGCCACCGCTTCCAGTTGAAACGTGGCATAACAACAGATTTTGACTTTTAAGGAGCGGCCCCATGAGCGATCTCGACGCTAGGATCAATGAACATTTCGCGGGCTTTGTCGTGCGCAAGGACCTAGTGAAGGCGGTCAAGGGCAACGCGATCGTTCCGACCTATGTGCTCGAGTATCTCTTGGGTCAGTATTGCGCCACCGACGACGAGGCGTCGATCGCGACTGGAATCGAGACCGTCAAAGAAATCCTGCGTAAACACTACGTCCACCGCAGCGAAGCGGGGCTTACTCAGTCGACGATCAAGGAAAAGGGGCGCTACAAGGTCATCGACCAGATCAGCGTGTCGTTGAACGAGAAGACGGATAGCTATGAAGCCACCTTCGACAATCTCGGCATCAAGAAGGTTGCGGTCGACAGCGGCACGATCAAGGCGCACCCGAAGCTACTTGTGACGGGCGTCTGGTGTATTGCAGACGTGCAATATGAGTATTCCGAAGATGCGCGCATTTCGCCTTGGATCCTTGAAACCATCAAACCCATCCAGATCGCCAAGGTTGACTATGAGGGCTACCGGGAGGCGCGGGGCAGTTTCAACACTGACGATTGGATCGACCTGCTGATGCAGAGCATCGGGTTCAACCCGGAAGCTTTTGGGCGTCGGGCGAAGCTCTTGCAGTTGATGCGCCTGATCCCCTTCGTGGAACGGAACTACAACATCATCGAGCTTGGGCCCAAGGGCACGGGCAAGTCGCACATCTATTCGGAGTTTTCGCCGCACGGTCAGCTGATCTCGGGTGGTGAAGTGACGATCCCTAAACTCTTTGTGAACAACTCGAACGGGCGCATTGGCCTTGTCGGCTACTGGGATGTCGTAGCCTTTGATGAATTTGCCGGCCGCGAAAAGACAGCAAACAAAGCGCTCGTCGACATCATGAAAAACTACATGGCCAACAAGACCTTCTCTCGGGGTGTAAATCCCATGGGAGCTGAGGCCAGCTTCGCGTTTGTGGGCAACACAGACCACAACGTGCCCTTCATGCTCAAGAACAGCGACCTCTTTGAAGCCCTACCGCCGCAATTCCATGACTCGGCCTTCATTGATCGCCTGCATGCCTATTTGCCAGGCTGGGAAATTGATGTGATCCGGGGTGAGATGTTCACAAGTGGGTATGGTTTTATTGTAGATTATCTCGCTGAAATGTTGCGCCATCTGCGCCAGGAAGATTTCTCCAACCGGCCGGACCAGCATTTCAAAATCAGCGAGAAGATTTCAACGCGGGATCGGGATGCGATCTACAAGACGATGTCGGGCCTGCTAAAGCTGATCTTCCCGAATGGCGGTGAGACGGCGGAAGATGTCGAAGAGCTGATGCGCCTGGCAATGGAAAGCCGCAAACGGGTCAAAGACCAGTTGGCGCGGATCGACAGTACATATCCTGAGGTCGATTTCCACTACCTTGGCACAGATGGGACCAAGCGCCGTGTGACTACGGTCGAGGAAGAAGAATACCCGCAGTTCTACCACCTCAAGCCCGCGCTGGATCCCAAGGAGCAGGAACAGTCAGAGATGTCAGGTGGTGGGGCCACATCTGTCGCTGAAGAAGGGGCCTCGAAGTCTCGCCCCGTTTCGGAGGGGGCGCGCCCTGACAAAGCAGAGGCGAAGCCCGTTCTCGAAGAAGGCCACCATGTCTTCACAGAGGATCGCAAGGGGATCAGCTACGATCGGCTCTTTGGCCCTTACATCGAGGGCGCGTCAAAGATCATTGTGACGGACCCTTACGTTCGGTTCTTCTACCAGATCCGCAATATGATGGAGTTTGTTGAAATGGTCATTCGGCGAAAGTCGCCTGAGGACCAAGTCAGCGTTCATCTCGTGACTGGGCCAGATGACGGTAATGTAGGCAAGCAACGCGAATTGCTCGACTCGATCGTAGACGCATGTGTTGGCTCGGGTGTTGAATTTACTTGGGCCTTTGATGGCTCAGGAACAGCGCATGCGCGCGATATCATTACGGATACTGGGTGGAAAATCGTTCTCGATAGAGGACTTGATATCTTTCAAGCACCTTTGAAAACTGGTGGGTTTTCGCTCAGTGACCGATTGCAGGAGCAGCGGATTATCAAGGGTTTTTATGTTACTTTCGTTAAGAACGAAACGGGTGACGTCTCGAAACACTCACAGTAAAATTAAGCCTAAGGGCTGCTTTAAGTGCATTACCGTAAGAGAGAATTGATGGAAGAGATACAACGGTCCCAAAATTTATCGGCACTCCTCGATGATGCGCGTCGTCGCCTCGTTGAAACAGGAACTCGTAACCGATTGGTGCATGTGAATAGATCAGCTAAGCGGGCCAATGCGCTTGATGTTGTAGAAGAGCGCAGTGCTGACATCTACAATCTGCTAAAATCTAATGGCAAGCGCATGCGCTTTCTGGCGCGTGACGAAGAAGAGCCCGATGAAGAGGTTGAAGTCGACGGTCCAATCTTAGCCTTAGATGAAGACGACGGCTCAGATCGTGAGGCTAGGTACCTGGATCTCTTTCTTGAAACGCGTCTGGGCCAAGAGGCCTTACAGCGCCGTCTGTTGCGTTTGTTCACAGATGCTAGGACTTCCGAAGAGGAGCAGGGTGTTAACATCCTTTATCTGGCAATGGGATTTTTACGCTGGTTCGAAAGTGACAATTCCGAAACCCTAAGGGAGTCACCGTTGATCTTACTGCCGGTAGAGTTGGTGCGAGATGAGCGTCGGGCAACGTTCAACTTACGGGCACGTGATACAGAAATTGTAACCAACTTGCCGCTGCAAGAGCGATTGCGGTCAGATTTTGGGCTCGAATTGCCGGAGATTTCTGAGGATGAAACGTTTTCCCCTGAAATCTATTTTGACGAGGTTGCAGCGCGCATCGAAGGTCGAAACCGTTGGACGATTGATCGTGATGGTATGCAGCTTGGATTCTTCTCGTTCTCTAAGCTCTTGATGATGCGAGACCTTGAGCCAGAACAATGGCCAGAAGGCGCATTTGAGGATCACCCAGTTCTCGGTGGACTTCTTGGGGGCGGGTTCGAACGGTCTGAACCGCTTTTTGGTCCTCAGGAGCCGCTTGACCCTCGGCTTGCTCCGTCTGATTTGCTGCATGTCGTACCAGCGGACGCGTCACAAACTCGCGTTATCGAGGAAGTTCGTGCGGGACGAAATCTCGTTGTTCAAGGACCGCCAGGAACAGGCAAGTCGCAGACAATTGCGAACATCATCGCGGGCGCTGCCCATGACGGCAAGACCGTGCTTTTTGTCGCCGAAAAGATGGCAGCGCTTTCGGTCGTGCATGATCGATTGCAGAAAATTGGCTTGGGCGACCTGTGCCTTGAGATTCATTCACGCGCTGCAAACAAGAAAGTATTTCTAGAGGAACTCGCTCGAACGTTAAATGCTGGGCGAGCAATTCCTGAACTGCCTGAGGCGCCAGATGCTTTGCGTGAGGCCAGAGATAAGCTGAATAGTGTGAGCGCTCAATTGCATGAGCCCGTCTCTGGGCATGGATTTACACCGTATAGGGCGATGGCAGAAATCGCACGTTTTGTAGGAATGGAGATGCAGCCACCAAGGCTTGCACGTGGCGGGTTGGCCGATCTTGACGATGCAACCCGAAAAAATCTTGCAGAGCGTGTATCAACCTATGTGGACCTACTTAAAACAGCTGGTCCTCGGTTGAACCACCCATTTGCGGGTGTTGGCTCAACGAGATTGCAGCCAACCGACCTTCAACGGCTGGAGCCTGATCTGCGTCAAGTGTCCGAGGCAATAAAGAAGTTGCAGGCGACGGCCTCGCATGTGGCAGTGTTGGCGCATCGACCGGAACCCTCCACACTTTTGGAATGCATCAGCTTGCGAAACCTTCTGCGCGCGGCGGTGCAAAGGCCAGCAGATGCCCAAGAGGCGAGCGCGGCGCTGCTGTCGCAAGTGCATGATGCTCGGCTTCAAGAAGCTCTTGGCGCGGGCCGCGCCTGGATCGAAGCGCGGGAAGCGGCAAGCACGCGTTTTGAGGAGCCGGCGTTTGGGATACCAGCCGATACGTTACGAGGCAAATTGGCACCTGGCGTGAGTTCGGTCTGGGCGAGGCTCTTCGGCACCTATCGTGGTGCCAGCAAAGAAATCGCTACGGTTTTAAGTGGTCCCTTACCCAGTGCACCTGCAGATCGTCTGCAGCTTGTTGATGAATTACTTAGCGTTCAGCAACGCCGCAAAGAGTTGTCCGATGAGGAAAGCTGGCTGAAAGAGGTCTTGGGGAGCGCGTGGCGTGGCGAGCGAACCCCTTTCACAGCGCTCTTAGCACAGGCTGAATGGCTTGGCCAAATGGCTACGATCGTCCCGTCCGCTGACGCTGAAAGTCTTGAGCGCATTAGCGCTGCAGCAGACCGTGAAGCTGAATTGAGCGCAGCTTTGGATGGCTTGGGCTTGGTTTTGGACCCACTTGTTGCAAGGCTTGAGATCAAGTGGCCGGAAGGTGACGATATTTCCCTCAAAATGCTGGTGCAGCGGACAGATGCCATGTGCGTTGCTCTTGATCGTTTCGGCGAATGGGCTCGTCTCACACATCTTTCTGCTGAACTGCAGAGCAGTGGCCTTGGGTCCTTAGTTGCCATGTTGGACGCAGGCGAGCTTTTGCCTGAAAAGGCAGTTGACGAATTTCTTTATGCGACCGCTGAAGCGCGATGGGAAACAGCGCGCAATCTATTTCCAGGCCTAGACGAGCTGGCTTATCTTGATCGACACGCGCTAGTTGAGGCCTTTCGCGGTCTTGAGGTGGAACGTCTCGCCGAGACCAGACGACTTGTTCGTGCTAAACATTTAGCGCAACTGCCCACAGGCGCTGCAGGCCAGATGGGCTTCTTGCGCGGAGAGATGGCCAAGAAACGTCGGCATCGGCCTATCCGTCAAATGATGAAAACTGCCGGGCAGATGGTTCAAAGGATTAAACCGGTTCTTCTCATGAGTCCTATTTCTATCGCGCAGTATTTGCCTACGGGGGCCGCAGAATTCGATCTTTTGGTTATCGACGAGGCCAGTCAGGTGCGGCCAGAAGAGGCGCTTGGCGCGATTGCGCGTTGCAACCAAATTGTTGTGGTCGGCGATCAGAAGCAGCTTCCTCCTACCAGCTTTTTTGACAGGGTCGCTGGCCCTGATGAAGCGGATTTAGACGAGGAGGCAGAAGATGAGGTTCGTACGGCGACTGCGACGGAAATGGAGAGCGTTCTGACGCTCTGTGAAGCCCGCGGCCTCAATCCAGCAATGCTAGAATGGCATTACAGGTCACGCGATCCATCACTCATTATGGTGAACAACGCTGAGTTCTATGATCACCGTTTGATCCTTCCGCCGTCGCCAGTTCAAAATGATCCGGAGTACGGGCTCGCCTTCCAGCGCGTGCCTGGCGTCTACACGAGCCGGTCTCGCGGATCAGGTCGGCCAGGCACTAATCGGATTGAGGCAGAGGCCGTGGCAAAGGCGGTCGCTGAACATGCGCGCAACCGTCCAGACCTTTCCCTGGGTGTGGTCGCCTTCTCTAAGGCACAATCTGACATGTTAACTGAGGTGTTCGAAGTCGCCCGGCGCCAAGACGAGATCCTAGACGACTTCCTACGTGAGGGACGTGCCGAGGACGTGTTCGTCAAGAACATCGAAAACGTGCAGGGCGATGAACGCGATGTGATCCTGATTTCGGTGGGGTATGGTCCGGCCGAGCCAGACGGGCGCCTTACGTCGATGTCGTTCGGGCCCGTGAATGGTGAGGGCGGTGAGCGGCGCTTGAATGTTCTCTTCTCGCGCGCCCGGGCGCGCTGTATCGTCTTCTGCTCTTTTGATCCCAACGACATCGATACCAGTCGAACCAGTCGTGATGGGCCAAGAGTCCTCAAGCGGTTCCTCGAATTTGCGCGTAGCGGGCAGATAGCCCAGCCACAGGCGACAGGTGAGTTACCTGACAGCCCGCTCGAGTCCGATGTGGCTAACGTAATTAAGGGTCTTGGCTATCCTTGCGATTACCAGGTCGGAGCTGCCGGATTTCGGATCGATTTAGGAGTGCGGCACCCTGACCAACCTGGCCGCTATATTCTCGCCGTTGAATGCGATGGTGCTACCTATCACTCTGCACTCTGGGCCCGTGAACGGGATCGCCTTCGCCAGGATGTCTTGGAGGGTCTTGGTTGGCGTTTTCATCGGATCTGGAGCACGGATTGGTTCCACCGTCGGGGGGCAGAAATTGACCGCCTTAAAGCGGCGCTTGAAACTGCGGCAAATGCTTCGGGGCCAGAATCATCTGGTGCTAACGCTGGAGGGCTAGCGGCTCCTGTTGAGGAAGCTGTGACGGATAACTCACCCACAGCAATATTACCGCCACCACCGGAGCATTTTGCTCCAGCTTATGAACTGTCGAATGCAAATGTGAATATGGACGTGGAACCTCACGATGCACCAATCAATGTGTTGGTCGATCTGGTGAATAAGATTGTCAATGATGAGGGGCCTATCCACAGGGCATTGATCGCGCGCCGGGTCGCTTCAGCTTTTGGGAAATCGAGAACAGGAGGGCGCATACAGGATGCATCAAATCAGGCTCTCAACCGAGCAGCAAAAACTACAGGTCTCATAATGGATGGAGACTTTGCTATGACGGATGCCCAGCGTGACGATTGCCCGGTAAGAGATCGATCAGGAGAAGGTGCACCGACGAAAGCTGATCTTATCCCTCCACTTGAGATACGTGCTGCGGCTGCTCAGGTGATTGCCGAAAGTGGGGAAATGTCCCGCGAAGATCTCGTTGTTTCGATAGCACGCACTCTCGGCTTTGCTAAGACTGGTAGGGAGCTGCAAAGCTACATTGAAAAGGCGCTTCCCAAAGGGTCATTGTAAGCACTCGGTTTCGAAGGAGAAATCTCTGAATAATGTTTGGCTTGGGCAAGAAAGACGAAGACGGAAAACAGGTTCGGATCGAACATCGCGGCAAATACACGCGCGCGTCTCGGACAGGTGGCGTTGCAGTGCGTGTGGAGAAAGAGGTCGGCCCGCTCAACTTGACGGCCAACTCGTCGAAGGGCCTGCGGGCGTCTACACGGATTGCAAATGGCACGCGCGTCGCCCTTCAAAACGGGCGGCTTCAGTTAATCGGCCGATGGCGGGCGGGTCCGCTAGGCTTCAATCTGTCGAAGACAGGAGTAAGCGCATCTTTAAAGAACAAGGCCGGCACTTTTAACTTTCTGAAGCCGCAATACTCGTCTTTTAAGTTTGCGGGTGTTCAACTTCGCGGTAAAAAAGCGGCGCAGCTACAGGTAATTTACATGCTGATTATGGTTGCTGTTTTTTTGATGGCCGCGATATCACGAGCTTTTGTGTTTGTGCTGTGGCTTGCAACTTTGCCCTTACTATTGCTCTGGGACATCCTTGTTGGCTTTGTGCGGGGGCTGCGTGGTTCATAGTAGGATCGTCATCCAGGGCTCCGCCAAGTGGCATCAATCTAGTTGCTCTACCCCAACCACCACCATCCCGGTCAAATGCGACACTGCCGCCATCATGATCCCCATATTAAACGCAAACTCGTTGGCGCAGCTTTGCTTGAAGAAGTCGCCCTCGAGGAACATGCAGGATCCTTTGCAGAGTTGGACGACGGGGCACGACATGCACTCGTCTCGGAAGGCAAAATGCGTCGCGGTAGTGAGTGCGATCGCATCAATGTCATCAACATGGCCGATCTTGTGCTCACCCTTCGCCCCTGTGTTCTGGCAGGTCATGACGTTGCCGCGCAGATCAACGGCGATCGTGTCTTCTCGATCCATACCGCACTTTTGGCCTAGCGCCTCAATGGGTCTTTGCCGCTGGATCGAGGCGTAAAATTCGTCGATCCGCTCGCCCAAGCCAAAAGCATTCGGGTCCTCAACCAGGGCTTCAAAGATTGACCGGGTAAGTCTGTTTAGCTCAGTTGTTTCAAACCGCCCTGTGCCAATCGCGGTCGCAGCATCATAGACGTTCACAACGCCCTCGAGGCCGACGTGGATACCCGATCCCACCCGATCCGCAAACCAGGCCTTCAGCGCCTGTAGATCATGATGCTCCCGTGTCAGCACCGCGTTAAAGCCTACCTGGTCTGCGCGCTCGGCCAACAGGGCTTCAATCCAAGCGCGCGTTTCGGGATCATCGAACGGATCGGGCCCGCGCAGATGCTGACCGGGCCCGTCATGGGAGATTGTTATTGCGATGTCATGCGCGGCAATGAAGTCCAGCTTTTCGCGGTTGAGAAGAGAACCATTGGTAATGATCGAGAAGCAGGCACCGGGAAAGCGCGCGGCCAGAGCCGGCACTAAGCGTTTAATCTTGGCCCAATACAGAAACGGCTCGCCGCCCCAGATTTCAATTTGCTCTGGGGCTTGCGTGATCCAGCCGTCAAGCTGGGTTAAGAAGTGTTCCACATCGGCAAGCTTTGAGACCGTCGCATCCTCAATCTGGAAGGCCTGACTGCAATAGCTGCAGCTATAGTTGCACGAGAGCCCGAGCTGGATTTTCAAAACACGCGGTGCGCGGGATTTGCCCAGGGGCTGGTCTTTTGCCACACGCGGGACAGACGCGAACTCTCCGGGATCGACAGGCAGGGGCAGCCCTTCGCATTCTGAAGTGTGGGTGTTGTAGCGCAGAGTTTGCTGGGCACCGTCACGGGCCTCTAGGGTCAATTCAAACCACATCAGTCAAAGAGCCTTTCTTCAAGCGCGTCGGGCAGGTTGACGCGGAAGTTCGCGACGACCTGCACGTGGGGCGTGCTCCCCTGATAGGGGTGCTGGTTGTGAGGGATATGCGACGGGAAGAAGACCGAGAGCCCTGGTCGCGGATTAACCGAGAAGCCATGCCGCGCCTCGAAGGGCAGCCGTCCTTCGTCGAAGTAACGCGATGGGTCCTCGATCACGAAGCGGGGATTGCCAACTGAGTTCACCAGTTGCCCCGCACCACTTCCCGTCAGGAAGTGGACGCAGGTGAGATCCCCCTCGCGGCTGTCCTTGTGGGTCGAGATGAAGCCACCAGGCTCGATGACGAGGGCGCGGTTTTCGCAGTGGTCGGGGTCTAGATAAGAAGCCCATTCACCAAGGAAGGATCGAGCACAATCAAAAAGGTGCGCCTTGAGCGCCTGGCCTGCCGCGCTCCAATCCAAAATCCCGCGGACCCGCCGCTTGGACGCGCTGCGCGCGTCTTTGGTGTCCATCTCTCCAACGGCTGCTATCGCTTCCTCCGCCAGTTGGCGGTTCACCTCCCAATCCCCGGGCGTTTCAAAAAAGCTGATATGGGTGGGCCATAGCTCACAGCTGGTCTTGCACACCTCCATCCTCAGCACCGGCAATTGCAGTTACAATTAAAACTATAGCGATTGGCTGTAACGGTCACCGCCCCAGAGGAGCCTCCGCCTGAGAGGCTATGAACCGTACAATTCGCCACGCAGTTACAATTTCCACCGTGCTGGTAAATGACTCTCGGCCAAACTGACCCTCCAGATGTTGGGCTGCCGTTGCTTACCGTCACAGAGGTAATATCGCCTGTCCCAATGGCGGGTTTGTTTTTGATGCGCGACCAATCCACTCGACCGCTGTCATCGATCACGATGGTCGTTCCAACCTTATAGGCCATGAGGGCCTCCTTGTGCCTGATGGGCCAGGATCTCGGTGAGCCCCGCCTTGCAGTGAGAATTAGGAAGATCGAGGGAGCAAAGGACCGGAATGCACATCCGCTCCTCGCCCTCAAAATACGTGCTGTCATGGGGCACATGGCCCTCGAAGACAATCATGGAGCCCGTCTTGGGCTCCACCGCATACCAGCCGCCGACATAGGCGTCGGGGTTGTTGCAGGGCCACAGCCGCTTGCCGACGTTTGCCGGATCGTAGAAGCGTACCGAGCCCCGATGGAGCGAGGTCTCCGGGCAATCCGCATCCAAGACCACTCGTGGATAATAAGTGCACACGATATCGGTCTGCATATGGGTGTGGGTGTTAATCCCGACGTTTTCCTTCTCAGCCCGGCGCTGCCAAAACGTGTCCGACATCATCGAGATATCCCCGGTGTGTTCGTACCCATAGGCCAGTTGCAGGTACTCTCTCACCGCAGCCGCAACCATTTCAGCGAGGGCTGCAAGTGCAGGGTCCTGCCGGTCCATCAGGAAGTTGTGGCGCAAATGACCGAGGTGATTGGTTTGATCGCCCACATTGCGGCCGTCGTCCGCGTCATTGATGCGGTTGGCCACCGCGTCCTCGGCCGCCAATGCGTAAAGCCGGTCATTGAACCCCTCGGGCATTTCCCAATGCTTGTGCATCACGAAGGCCGGGTAGATCATCTGCATCTCAGTGGTAGTTTCGATCTCCATCAAACGACCTCCAGGAGGATCTTGCCGATGGCTGTGTAATGTTCGGTGTTCACCTTCACGGCGATCTGATCGCCGGGGCTGAGGCCAAGCGCTTCAATCGCAAAACTGCTCACACCCTGCTCATCCGTTACCAATCGTCGTTTGGGCAAATAGCCTGCGTCGCTCTCTAGCTTCAGCGCCAGTTCATAGGCGCAGGGCGCGCTATCCCCATTCCAGAATAGCGCAATCGGCACATCAACCCGGCCGCCAGCAGGCACTGAAAGAGGCGCCCCACCTGATGCATCTGCGTGGAAGTAGAACTGTTTAAACCACTGTCCGTCGTTTGGGATCGTCGCATCATCAATCCGCCCCGCTACACGCGTTCCGTTCAGCAGGATTGGTTCCTGCTCACACAGTACTTCCACACGTGCGTTCGACAGGGTACCGGCGATGGGCATGAAGACCACCAAAGCGTTGGAGCACTGTGTTCGGGCCCTATGCCGAAAGGAAAAGTCCACTTTTTCGCGCGCCGATTGTGCAAAGCGGTTCCGCCAAGGAAGTGGAAACCCCGCCTCGTTGGTCATGATGTCGATGAGCGCATAGTGGGTAATTTCATCATGGCCGATCATTCCATCCAGGAACACGTAGGATCGGCCTTTATAGATCGCGCCATAGTTCAGGCCCGGAAGGTCTGGAATAAATACGCCGTTCCCGCGCATATCGACAAAGCCTGCTGCATTTGAGCGATCATAGGGTATCTCAAGTTCGGTTTTCAGCTCTGCCCATGGCAGTGGCTCGATACCAACGCGCTGTCCTTCGCCATTCTCGCAGGGATCGAAGACGGCGATACCCGCATAGCTGTCTTGGACATCGACGGCGTAATGCAGGCGCGAGCCTGTGTTATAGATGACATGCAAACCTGTCTCGATCATTTCGCGGTCCTTTTGAGCTGCTCGACCTCCTCCGAGAGGTCTTTGATTGCTTCGACGAGAAGCCCGACGAGGTTGCCGTAAGCCAGGCGCAACAGGCCTTCTGCCTCGACGACGGCCTCGGGGGCGACAGCCTGCACATCTTGGGCGATCAAACCCATTTCTCGGCTTCCGCCCTCGATCATGTCATAGGTAACGCCTCTTAGAGCTTGCACCTTTTGAAGAGCGCCAGAGATTGATGTGACCTTTGTTTTCAGCCGCGCGTCAGAAGACGACACAAAGTTCGGTGCTGTGACAGTGCCCGAGAAAGTGGCGCCTGAAAGCCGAGCAAACGAACTCGCGTGCAGGCCATCCAGCTTGTCGGCATCAATGCCCGAACCAGACCCATCCACGGTTTTGAGTTTGTCGCGCACTTGCGCGGCGGTGTCGGGTGATCCGTTAGCCCCGGCGGGTCCTTGAGGCCCAGCCGGGCCGGTGGCACCAGTTGCCCCCGCAAGCCCTCGTGGGCCTGTTGGTCCTGCGGGGCCTGTGGCGCCTTGGGGACCCGCTGGACCCGTGGCACCGGTATTACCAGTGTTACCCTTGGGACCGGTAGCTCCTGTGGCCCCTTTGAGGTTCACATACGACCCCCAGGCCGTTCCGGTGTAGAACCGCAGACTTGTCCCAGACCACTGATGCGCAGGCGTTGGACCAGTGGCGCCCGTAGCACCTTGTGGCCCGGTGCTCCCGGTGTTGCCCTTCGGACCTGTTGGACCTGTTGGACCTGTTGGACCTGCGGGGCCCTGTGGTCCGCTAGGCCCGATCTCACCCTGTAGTCCAGTAGCTCCTGTCGCCCCCGTATTTCCTTTGGGCCCTGTTGGCCCACGCGCACCCGTCGGCCCCGCTGGTCCTTGTGGCCCAGTCTGTCCCAGCTCCACCACGCTTTCCGACCCAGAAACGCGTTTCAAGAACAGCTTTCCGTCGGTGACATTCATTGCCAACTCACCTGGGGCCAGCTGCGCCGTGCTCGGCACCCGGCCCGCGACCGTCGTGCGTTTGACCAATACGGTATTCGCCATGATCAGAAGGTCCCCCCATCCAGAGCAATCCCGGTGATCGATCCACCGGTGATTGCGACATTGCTGGAGGCTTGCGTGGCCATTGACCCAAGCCCAAGGTTTGACCGGGCTGTCCCCTTATTGGGTAGATCAGACAGGTTTGAGCCCGCCGCCAGTTTGCCCGCCAGAGCATTGGTCACTGAGCTCGCAAAGTTTGGATCATCGCCCAGGGCTGCCGCCAATTCATTGAGCGTGTTCATCGCACCGGGGGCAGCATCAATCAGCGCAGCAATCGCTGCGGCGACAAATCCCGTGGTCGCAATTTGCGTCGTATTCGTCCCGGTAGAGGCCGTAGGCGCCGTTGGGGTGCCGCCAAAGGCTGGCGAGGTCAGTGATGACTTCCCATTAAGTGCGCTTTGCAGCCCGGTGACCTGCGCAATCGAATGGCTATGGCTGGAGGGCGTAAAGCTCGTAGGCTTACCGGTGATGCCTGACCAAGGCACAGCATCGGCCACTTCTGCGGCATCCACCTTACCATCACTGTCACTATCATAGGTGGAACGGGCCATATCGCCGGCCCCAAAGCCCACAATTGCGTCATTGACGAAGGCGGTGGTTGCGATCTGCGTGGAGTTGGTGCCGGCCACTGGGGTTGGCGCTGTCGGAGAACCGCTAAACCCAGGCGAAGCCAAAGGCGCTTTGCCTGCGAGTAAAGCATCGAGCTGGGACTTGCGCACAAGGTCCGTCCCGTCGCTTGCGTCTTGGCTCGACTTTGGGACCAGTGAGAAAGTCTTGGTCCCAGCGATGCTCTGACTGCCCACACGGGTGACAAACCCACCAGAGCCTGCCATGGGCACAATCGACGTGGCATTGCCTGCACCATCATCGCCTTTGCCGACATAGAGCGTGTCATCAACCTCGTTATGAGCAAGCTCGCCCGATTTTAGGGCGGCCGGCGCGCCGGCGACGCCCGAGACGCGGCGCTTGAGTTGAATGGTATTGGCCATCAGAAGAAGCCTCCGTTGATAGGTGTGTCTGTGGGAAGAATGGTGATGCCAGGATCGCCTTGATCGCCCTTGTCGCCTTGAGGACCGGTTTGGCCGTCCGGACCTGGGGTGCCCAAAAGCCGGATGCGTATGGCCCCCGTGGCAATGCGGATTTTGATGGGCGCGGCGCCGGAAGACCCACTGGGCCCCAAGCTGGGGAATGGCGCGCGCGCGCTCTGTGTAGGACAAGCACTCATGGTAGGCCTCTGGTTACGGGCAGCATCACGGGGATCTCCAAAAGAAAGCCTAAAGGCAGAGCGGGACGGACATCGACGCGGACCATGTCCAGCACAACAGAACCTGGCTCAAAGTGGCTCGTGTCTTGTGCCGGGATAGTCAAAGACATCAGGCAATCGCTTTGGCGGACTAGCGTGCCCTCTGCGGTTGTGAGGGTGGCCAGGATATCAGTGGCCGACGGTTTGAGGCGGACCTGCGCGACCATCTCGGCCAACGCTGGAAACAACAACGCCTCGCTTTCCACATCCAAACGGTAGGCATAGCCAATGAGAATGGCGGGACCTTCCACGATCGCAACGCTCATGGCGCCCACCCGCAGAGATCTGCACCCAGCTCATTATGGGCCAGGATTTGGGCCAGTGTAGGGTCCGTGAGCACATCTTCGCGCGAGGGCTGGATGGGCGCGGCCCAATCGCAATCTGCGCGCAGCCCCCGCGGATCAATCGCGCATCCAGCGGTCAACCCGGCGCTCAAGATCAGCGCGGTCAGCGTTGTGTACCTCATGGCGGATCTCCTGTGATGTTTGCAGTGCCCGGATGCGCGCATCGGCGCGGCGAATGGCGAGGTCTGCCTCTGCGGCGTGGCGGCCCTGGCGGAAGGCAATCCAGAGGGCAGCAAAGAGGGCAAAGACAATGGCGCCGTAAAAGGCAGCCCGACGGCTCAGGCCACCAAGCAATGTGCCTAAGACATGGATCATGGTGTTTTTCCGGTGCGGTGGTCTTCGATCCGAGCAGCTTTAGCGCGCAGGGCATAGATGACGACGCCGGCAAACACGGCCGCGCCAATCCAGGGCAGAGCGATCGTGAGCCAGGCCTCGAGACCAGTCAGTGCGAAGATCCGAGACGCGGTGTCTTTCGCGCGCTCCGCTTCAACGAGAGCCGGTGCGATCTGAGCCCCAACAGAACCCGCCGTCCCAAGAACCCCGAGGCCAATCTGTGCATTGGATGCCGTCACGATGCGACTGTCTATTGGTACACCGGATGCGCGCTCAGGGACGATTGCACGCGGCGCGGCAGCCTCAAGTTCTTCGGTGAGAGCCACATCGATGATGGGGACAAGCGGCAGGCTGTTGTCATTGCGGAAGGCCAAAATCGCAGCGCTGGTTCGAGGCCCAGCAATCCCGTCGATGTTGCCGACCTCGTGATAGCCGAGATCCTTCAGCCGCCGCTGGACCGCCTCAACGGGCAGCGTCACGCTCGGTGCAACATTGCCCGCACGCCTCACTCCGAGCAGCTTTGAGACGGGATAACGTTTGATGTTCACGGCATCACTCTGATTACCGCCAAGCCCCCAGACCCAAGCACCCTCAATCCGATCGATGAAGAAGACATGCCCCTGCCAGCTGGACCTACCGCGCGGGATCACACCGATGTCGCCTTGCTGGGCATCCGCGATCTCGATGGTGATGCCCCAGTTGAGATAAGACCGGGCGGTCAGCTTGCGTGTAGAGCGAATGCCAGCCTGCTCAAGGCAGTGCCCGACGAATGCCGCGCACCAAGCGACGCTATCATGCTCGACCCAGTCGTGGCCGACCGAGGTGTACATCTCCAGAATGGCCGGATTGTCGGCAGGGCCCGGGCCCTCGCTCAAACCGATGTAGCTGCGGGCAATGTCGAACGGTGTCATATGGCGCTCCTTTACAAATGCAAACAGCCGCCCCAAGGGGCGGCTGCGATCATAGTGTTAGATTTTTGGGCTTCAGGCGGGCGTTCTTACCCTGTGCCGGCGGCTTCAAAGACCGCGTCTTTGGCCTGCATCAGCCAATCATCCACGGCGGCGGCAACAGACGGGCCTATACCCGCCAGACCCATGAGTTGGATTTCAAAGAGGCCTTTGGCATTCTCTGGGTCACACCACTGCCCGCCGTGTGCGAGAACTAACCGCTTGACTGCTTCTACGGGATCTTTCGATTTCTGGATTTGCGCTAAGATAGCTGCGATCTCAGTCATAGTTTCACCCTCTGTTAGTCATTTCTTGAGCCCTAAATGGGCGGCATAATTGGCCGCTTCAAGTGCGTGCATACAGTCTGCACCGCTACTTTTTGCGACCAAGCCAGGTTGCGAGTAGCGCTTCAGCTCCGCGCGGACCCAAATAGGCAAGCGTGGCCACAAACCCGGTGGAGACGGGCTGCGAGAGCCCAATGTAGCGCGCCGCAGCCTCTCCAATCAGCGCCATGCCGACGGCCACGGGGATTTCCCAAAGGAGTTCTTTGCCAAAGAAGCGACGGTTGCCGAGCTTGACCTCACCCGAATGCCACATCAGTCGCCCCGTAAAGGCGCCGATTAGTGTGGTCACAGCGCCTCCAAAAACCGAGTTGATCATCTCAATAAACCCACCGTCATTCATGAGCGCGCCTCCTCTAATGCCGCAACACGGGCGGTCAGTTCTTTGACGGCCTCAATCAACAGACCGATGATATTGCCGTAGGCCACCGAGAGCTGACCGGTGTCCACATCCGCCCGCACCACCTCGGGGAGCACCGCCTCAACCTCCTGGGCAACCAGCCCAATCTGTCTGTTGCCATCCATCGTAAAGCGCACGCCGCGCAGGGCCGAGACGAGAGCCAGTGCATCCGCAATGGTCTCGACCTCCGACTTCAGCCGGGCATCAGACGAGGAGACGAAGTTTGGGGCGGTCACCACGCCAGTAAAGCTCGCCCCAGACAGTGCCGCCTTGGCCGCGATTGCTGCGTCATAATCGGCGGCGGATTTCGTGGCCATTGTCCCGAGGCCAAGGTTCGTTCGAGCGACGGCGTTGTTTGCTAGCCCGGCTAAATTGCCAGCTGCATCAAGAAGCGCGTCCCAGCCGGTGTTCGTGGCGTTCCTCCGGCGAAGAACTGGTGGCGAGACCGAGGTATCAACCCAGAGCATGCCCGCCACTGTCGCGGATGGCGCCGACGCCCCAGCATTCGTCGATTGTAGGGCCGCGATCACCTCATTGATCCGCGCCCGCACCGCGGCGCCTGCGTCGTTCGCAATTGTAAAACTCGCTGTCTGGGACATTTCTGCGCTATCCGTTTTCAATCAATTAGATATGTAGCCATTTGCGCTCAACGCAGAGCCGTGAGGCAACGAAGGTACGCGCCTCAGTCATGGAACGCGTCTTCAGGCGACCTCATCGGCATAAAGCCGCAATTGGCTGACGATCGGCGTGTAGGACGCGTCCTTCGTCATAAGATGCGCCCGCGCTTCCACCGCGCGGGCTTCGATTTCGTGGTTGTCGAGCCGGCCCCAGGGACCCCAACTGGGGGCGCCAGCCGGATCATCGTCGGTTTCCCGGATCTCAAAGAGCACGTCGATTTCTGCGCCAGCGGACCCATCAAAATCGGCCCAAGTGTCCATGAGCGCCGTGCGCGCATCGATCCGATCGTTGAGTGCCAGTGCTGCAACGCCGATCTCGGAGCGAAGCCGCACGCGTGTTACAGCGCCAAGATCAAGCCCGGCGGCGAAGGCGTATTGCCCCTCCATCGCTGTCACTTGCGTCACACCATTTGCGGTTGCTGTGCCAAGCGTCAGGTTTGACCCTGTCACTTGAAGACCGTTTTTTGTGCCAACAAAGCCAGGATCGGCTTGCAGAAAGTCCAGTGTTGAGAAGGCCAGTACTTGCGCGCCCTTGGTCGTAACGCGGGTTTCAGGCCCGGCGCGGCCGCCGCTGTCCTCGGCGCGCACCAGATAGGTGCCAGGTTTGAGCGGCACGACGGCGATGGCCTCCCCACCCGAGACCCGATCCATCGAATAGCTGTCGGCCCAAGTGGCGGTTGCCTCCTTGGAGTGCCGGATCACGATGTTGCCGCCCACGCGCACATCTGGATCGACCGAGCGGGACCATTTCAGGATGGCGAGGCCACCGGCCGTTTGCAGCGTCACATTCTCAAGCCCCGCCGGAGGGGCGGTGAGCCCGAGGATTTCGACCGCTGTCTCCTGCCAGGGCGAGGAGACGCCCAAGACCGAGATCGCTTTGACGCGAAACGACCAGTTGCCAGGAGCAATGTCACGGATCTCAAGCGTAGTGCCGTCGGTGCGGCCATAGTCGATCCAGTCGACCGCGCCAGCAAGTCTGCCTTGCAGCTGATAGGCCGCAACAAATCCTGAAGGTGCCGCTTCCCAGCTAATCTTGGCCAGAACCTTCAGCCCGCCGCCATCCCGCGTGACATAGAGGTCTTCAGTTACCTGCGGTGCGCCAGGTGCCGGGATGTTATAGGCATTCGGCAACGCCGTTCGTGGGGCGGCTGCATAGATTTGCTCCTCACTTGCTGACCAGTCAAAGACCAGAGGCGAGGTCTCACGCAGAACGAGCTCTGGCAAGAGGAGCGCACCGTCCCCAGAAGCCGTCAGGTCAAGGCTCACTCCGTGCACCTCAAAAGGTTTCGCAGCAAAGCCCCAGCGGGCATAGGAGAGCGTTACCACATCGCCCACCGTGGCTGCCCAGGCCGACAGTTTCCCTGACAACCGCACCGTCATTTGTCGACGCGCGCGCTCAAGCTCGATCTTCGCAAGCCGTTGAGCCATAGACGCGGAGATCGTGAAGGGCAGCGAGATGTCGCGCCACTTTTGTTCACCACCATCCTCACCCACGTAAACAGCGCTCGCATAGGCCGGGAAGTCATCCGGCTGCCAGTCGTTCTCAGGACTGACGAACTGCCCGCGGACCCCGTTGAAGTTCGATGACATGGTCACGCGCGTGGCCAAAGTCAGCCCGCCCATCCGGACATGGTCGGAGGTGAGCGCGACATCAGGGGCCCGCCAGGCCCCGGCATGGATGCGCCAGGATCCAGCGGAGAAGGCACAGCGACCTGCGAAGGACGAGAGCATCCCCTCGATGATCGTTTTCGGAACCTCGGAGAGCGTAATCACCCCGTTGCAGGCGTAACGCGGCTCAGAGCCTCCACCGGCAAGCGGAACGGCCTCGTCGCAGATGTTGGCGGCTTCCACGAGCGACATCTCGTCAATCCCGTCGGGCTCGCCAATCCGTGCGCCGATGCCCCAGGTCGGATTGGCCATGTAATCTGCAAGGCAAAGGGCGGGGTTTTCCGAATAGCCTGCGGTTTGGGTCCGAGGGTCCCAGATGTCGTCCTTGCCCTCCAGATCCACCGTGATGTTCGGGATCCCGCCTGGGAAGGCATCTTGGTCATAGGTCAGCCGCAGCCGGATCGCGGCACAGCCCCGCAGCCGATGGTTCTCGTTCCATTTGTCCGGCAGCGCTGATTTCAGGCCCGCGAAAGCGGTTTGGTTGGCGTCGCCAAGTTTCTTCTCGACGAGGACCTTTCCGGCCCATCGGCCTTGGGCGGTGCCGTCCGCATCAAGGGCCATTTCCCCCTCAAAATAGATAGCCCCGATGGATTTGACCCGGTGCGTGGCCAGCACAATCACAAGATCAAGAAACTTATTCTCCGATCCTGAGGAATGCAGGAAGACGATGACGCCACCCTTGCGCGTGCGCCCATAGACGAGATCGCGGGGCACCACGGGCTCGCGGATCGTCACCGTCCGCGGCTGCATCCTGGTCTGTGGCTTTGGCATCAAGGCCTGTGCTGCGGTGGACAGCAAAAGCGTGCCGCCAATCCTTAAAAGCGCCGCGCCTATGCCGCCGGCAGCCAAGGTCGCACTGATCGCACCCGCAACTGCGGTGACGGCTGTCACGATGAAGGGCATGGCTTGGTTCCGAGGTCAGATGGGCCAGGAAAGGCGACAGGACGTCAACGGCACAGTCACGAGGCCTTCAGGGGCCATCCCAACCGCTGAGGCCCCAGTGCAGATACCGAAGCCAAGACCGCTGTCGGCGAGAACAAGATCACCGCGCTGCGCCAGAAGTACGGTTGAGCGCGGGTCTCCAAGGAGCGCCATGCCCATCTCCACAAGCGAGGCCCAGCCCAGACGGCGCATCACGCGCTGCCCGCCGAGCGCGGTGGTGTAGCGACCCCGCCAAAGAGCAGCGACATCCTCACCACCGGTCAGGATCATCCGCGTCTCGAAAGCAAAGGTTGGGCAGTCATGGACGCCCCAAACGAAAGGCTTAGCCCGTGCCGTATCGATGGCTGCGGCGAGAAGGCGTTCCCAGTGGTCAACGCGGGGGAGTATCATCCGCGCCCCCAGGTAATTTCGCGATCCTGGATCGCTGTGACGTACTCAAATCCAAGATCGCCCTGGAACAAGACCTGCTGGCTTTCATGGGTGTAGCGCCAGGTCCGCGCCACGGTCAGATCAATGAGACGGCTCTCATAGCTGATGGTGATCGTACAGGTGTCCGCATCATCCTTGATTTCTGGCACATCAAGCCGGCCCGAGAAGGCCTGAACCGGATCAGCAATGATGCTGCCATTCTCGGCCAGAAGCCCCAACCAAATGCGGCCCGGCAGGCCCTGACGTGCCTCCTCGATTGCCATTTGAACGAGATCGAGCGGCACGCCGGACAGCGACACGGCCGTGCCGCCGGCCACAACCTCTCCGGTTTCATCAAGCGAGCCGAGGCCTAAGAGCGATCCAGCCCCAGCCCAGCTTTGGCCGTTCCAACTCACCTCTCCCAGCCCCGACCAGATACGCACCCAGCCCGTGGCGAACTGACCCTCAAAGAAGATGACAGGCCGCAGGCTTTGATCGGCCAATGCGGTTGCGAAGGCGACGGTGACATCACGGCTCATCAGAGCGCCTCCCGCGCTGAGATCGTAAATCGGTGCTGATCCGCCCGGCCGATAACTGAGGGGACCGGGGCCGTCAGGCGTAACAGGACCGATGGAGCATTAAGGCCGAGCAGTGTTCCGACCGGTATGGAAGACCGAAGCGATGGCACGAATGCGAGTGTGGCCTCACTGCCCAAAGGCGTCACATCCGCCGTCAGCTGATAGAGTCGCGTGGTGGCATCACTGCCCAGCTGGAAGAAGTCACCAGCGCGCAGACCAAGCCCCCAACCTGCCGAGCGCAAGGTGGAGGCTCCCGCAACTTGCGCCTCGGTCACGTAGGGATTGCCCGCCGCCATCGGCACCTCGATTGAGGGATCAGGAAAGAGGAACCGACCCCGCAATCCACCAAGGGCGGTGAAGAACGCAGAGAGCCGCCGGGCCTTTGCCCCCTGGGTCACTGCCATCTCGATCTGGTATTCCCACCAGGACGCGCCCCAGTCTTGGATCTGGGACGTGCCGGTGAATGGCGAGCGTGCCTCTGCGACCGACGTAACCAGCCGCCGCTCGAGTGAGGACACGAGCGTCAGCGACAAGACAGGAATGCTCATCTCAGAACACCTGACCCCGTCGCCGGCCATCAGCCACGCTTTCCTTGGCGATGCGGGCGATCTCAGGCATGGCTGCACGAAGCCGTGCATCAATCTGCTCGGCCACGCCCATCTGCGCCCCGCGCGCATCGATATTGACAGTTACTCCCGCACCAGCACTGCCGCCGTGGCCATAGCTTGCGGCCTCGCGTCGGTTCAGCACCCGTTCACCCCGTTGCAAGATTGTTGGGACCTCGTCAGGGCGGAGACCAGCCCAACCGCCAGAGTGCATCCGGGGCGCTGCTGCGAACGACATGGCTGGTACCTGCCGCGTATGGCCCGACAGCCCAACGATGCCGCCCGCATGCGAGACAGCCGCCGCGACGGACCCGCCGCCAAAGATGCCCGAGAGCGCCGAGGCGATGGGCCCCAGCACAGTGCGCTTGAAGGACAGGACCGCGAGGTCTGCCATGATCGAGCGCACGAGGCCCTTGAAGTCGAACTTGCCGGTCTCAACAAAACTTCGGAACGCGCTTTCCGCGCCGCTGAAGGCACCGGTTAAGGTTTCACCAAGACCCTTGCCCCAGTTCAGGGCATCCGTGGCATAGGCCTGAAGAGACTCGGAAACCGCACGCCACCCCGTGGCGATCCGATCCCCGGCGCTGCCAGCCGCACTACCAGCACGGCCCATGGCATCTGACAGACGATCTGCTGACCCAGCCGCCTCATCCAGCGCAGCTGCACCTTCTTCACCCGTGCCCGCAACAGCGTCACGAAGCGCGCGCCAGGAGGTCAGTGGAGCAGTTGCGCCGTTCGCGAGATCGACCGCAGCCTGACGGTAGGTGTTCGAGGTGGCCAGCGCCTCAGCGGCAATCCCATCAAGTCCCAGATCGGGCGCTGTTAGCGGGTTATCTTCAAAAGCCCGCCGGAAGGCATCTGCAGCGGCGCTTCCAGCATCCGCTGTCGCCCCCGCGAAAGGATTATCGATATCGCCAAGACTGATGTCACCGATTTTGCCGAAGGTGGTCTCGATCCCTACAGCCGCGAGCGCATCGCGGATCTTGCCCGTAAAGGCATCAATCCGGGCGATTGCGCCATTCAGCATGGCCTCGATCCCGCCAAGCATGCGGTTTGCTGCCGCGTAAACTAGATCTCCGATCACGGCTGGTAGGCGGGACCAGATTTCTCGGACGGCGAGAAGCGCGCCCTCGAAGGTATTGGCGGTGGCGTTACCAAAGGCAACAACGCTCTCGATCGCGCCCGCCATGCCGGTGGCGGCATCAGCTTTCAGATTAAAGAACATCGCCGTGGCGCGCGCACCTGCGGCCGCGGCGCCCATCTTGATCCGGTCCCATACCTCGACGGCGACATCGTTCAAGAGGCCCATCGCCTCACCGAAGCCGCCAGCGCCAGAGGCCAGCCGGGTGAACCAATAGACCAGTTCGCCTGCGCCCACGATCAACGCGCCAATGCCGGTGCGGATCAACGCGCCCTTCAGAACCACAAGCGTTGTAGCCAAACCCCGCACCGACAGGGCGGCCGCCGCCATCGCCGCGACCCAGCGACCAGCGAGGAAGGTGGCGAAAGTCCCTGCATAGATCGCCAGCCGGTCGAGATTGGCCAGCACCGCATCAAAGGCTCGGGCAATCGGGCTGGTGCTGGACGCAAGGGCGACAAACGCATTGGCCACCGCCTCCAGCGACGGGGCGAGCGCCACGGCAATCCGGTTGCGCACCTCAGCGAAGACTTGCCCAATGCTGACCAGCGCGAGTTCGGATCGTCGCATGGCTGTAATAGCATCCGCATCAAGTACCGCACCCAACGCCTGCGCCTGCGCGCCAAGCCGGGTCATCTCTGCCCCGCCGTTTTGCAGAAGCGGGATCAGCTGCGTGGCGTCCGAGGCCATGGCCTCGAGATAAAAGGTCATCTCCTGTTGGCTGACGCCCGCGCGCTTAAGGCTTTCCACGTATAGTTGCAGGGCTTCAGGACCTGAGAGCCGGGCAAACTGATCGGCGGTGACGCCCACACGGGGTGCGATGTTTTCAAAGAAGTCCGCCATCGGACCACCACCCGTCTGCAGGAAATCCCCCACACGGTCATTCACGTCCTTCAGGATATCGGCGAGCTTCTCTTGCTCGACCCCCACCGTGGCGGAGGCTGCGGACCACCGCTGGAACACCTCTGGTGCCGCATTGGCAACCTGGGAGAGCTGATTGATCTCATTGGCGGCCATGATCGTCGACCGCGTCATTGCAACAACAGCACCGGCCAAAGCCGCCGCAGCAGCGGTGGCTGCGATGCGCGCACGGCGCGCGAAAGCTGCCATGCGCGCATTGGCTTGATCCAGCTCCCGGCTCAATCGCCCCATGCCGCGTGACCCAGCCGCACCGACGCCCTCTAGCTCGGCTCGCACTTGGCGCCCGCCAGTCGCGGACAGGCGGACGGATACTCGTTTTTCAGCCATTTTGATCTCTTGATTTATGTATCACGTCATGATACATGGACGTATGATCAATAGTACGCGTGGAAAGCTTGCCGCAGGAGCGGTCCAGGACCGCCTTGGCAAGGGCTTTCCAGCGGATATTGTGAAAAGCACGCGCGCAATGCTTTCGGCACTCGATGCCGCGGTCGTGCTGGAAGATTTAAGGTTTCCGCCAGGCAATCATCTTGAAGCCTTAAGCGGGGATCGCTTAGGACACCATTCGGTGCGCATCAACGGACAATGGCGCATTTGTTTTATCTGGACCGATCAAGGACCTGCAGAGGTTGAGATCGTGGACTATCACTAGGAGGGCCTGACATGAGTCTGATTACCAATCCATCCCACCCAGGCGAAGTTCTGGCTGAGCTGTACCTGTCCCCACTCGATATGAGCGCAATCACGCTTGCCGCAAAACTTGGCGTGCCGCGCACCCGGATTGAGCGTCTTGTCAAAGGCCAGACCACCATCACGGTTGACACCGCGATGCGTTTAGCACGCTTTTTTTCGACAACGCCAGAGTATTGGATGAACCTCCAGCGCGCTTGGGATCTGGCGCGTGCGCGCGAGACCATCGACGTCTCAGGCATCAAACCCCTCCAGGCCGCTTGAACTCGACTGCTCGCTCAACTTGCGCATCATCACCGCCTCAATAGGCGGCAAAAGCTCTGCTATGATCATGGGTGAGAGCCCGAGGGCTGCCCCAAGCTGAAGGGAAGCGCTCATGTCCCAACCGAGGACAGCGCCTCCGCTCATGCCGCCTGCAACGCGAACTTGCCCGCCAAGCCGCTGAACAAGATCCCAGATCTGCCAGCCCTCGAGGGTGAGCGGTTTGTGAAGGCTGCGTGGGCAGTCTGGACATAAGGAAGGGCATGCCGCGCAATACTCACCGCCCCCACCGAACTCCCAGTCGGCGAGAGCGGTCAGGCGTTTTTTTCCGCGTCCAGTATCAGCGCACCCGCGATGTATTTTGTCTGAAACGCCTCAAAGATTGGCCAGAGTTCCAAGAGCGCGTCGATCCCCTCAGGCGTCAGTGGCATAGGTTTTCCGTCCTCGTCTCCGACGCCTTCCCAGTCTTTTACAACAATGCGCGCGACAGCTTTGGCCACGATACGCGCAAGATCGTCGTTGGAGGCGCTGGTTTCAGCATCGGTTGCGGCGGCAACAATCGCCGGATCGCTGCGCGCCGCCAGCATGATGGCAGTGGTGAGGGGTTCGACAAACAGCCGTACGCCATGGCCAAGATCAAGCCATTGCGGCTCGGTAGACAGGTTCAATCGTAGCATCAGTAATCCTCGCGGTCGTTGGCCAGTGTGACGGTACACATGCGGCCAACCAGCGGGTCGCTGGCCGCCTGCCAATCAAATGTGGCTTGCACACCTTGTGGACCCGAGATTTCGATCCGTGGGCGTGGGAGATAGACGGCGTGCGCCGTGACGATCAGGTTCTCGCCAGTGGGCAGCGTATAAGAAAACGCAAGCTCGCAAGCCTCGCCATTGATCGCCTGCTGCACCAGTGTCTGGTCGGCGAAACGCACAACGACATTGCCCGTGAGCGCTGCGATCGAGGGATCCGCGCCATCAATCTTGCCATCTGCGCGGATCGTCTCGATGCGGTCAAGATTGTTGGCATAGGTCAGATCAGCGGAGACGACATTGCCAATATTCGCCCCGTTCCGTGTAATCGACCCGTTGAAATGCCCGAACCGTTTCAGCGCAATACTGGCGGGCATGCCTGCTGTGGTGCTTGTGGCGATCTCCTCGCCCTGCGCCACGATGCTCGCCGTGGCTGTCAGCAAGCCCGACCGTGCCATCTGCCAGTTGAGGCTGTCCACCATGCAGCCGGAATACATCGCAAAGCGCGGCACCTCCGGCATGCCAGTCTCGACCGAGAAGCTCGGCAGCGCCCAGTTTCCAGAGCGGAATTCATGGGTATAGGGTGCGTCAGTGTCGGTGGTTGTAGGCGCTCCAAACGCAGCCTTCAGCCAGAAGCCAAAGGCCTCCGCATCAATTGGGATCACCACATCGCCGTCTGCCGTCACGGCATCCTTGATCGGCGCCTGCGGGTCTCGGCCGTAGCCCAGGAGTTCCGAGGTCTGCAGCGGTTGTTCCGCCCCTAGCGACGTACTGGCGAAAGGCATCTTGGTATAGCCGCTCGCAGGAGGCGTGCCATAAGTCATTTCGAACGCAAACGCCATTTGCGCCCGCGCCCCTTGAGCTCGTGCCATTGTAATTTCTCCTTGTATTGATCTCGTCAGCCCAGCGCGTCGGTTGTCGCGTAGTGAAGAATGATTGGAATGATCCCGGCCTTCAGAGATGCGGCCCCCTCGACGGGAAGATCGACGGGTTCAGCTGCCTCTGGCTCAACCCAGTCGCATAATCCCCGCAACGTTCGGTCGGCGGCGATAACTGCGCCGACCTGAGCGGAGAGCGCGTCAAAGACGCTGTCACGGTTTGACGCCGATTGCACAATAACCTCGAGCTCAGCTCGGTGCTGGAAGTGATAGGTCAGCGGCGACAGCGTCACGCCGGGCTCTCCCGGGGTGCCGTCGCGCAGGATCATGAGGCCTGTGGGCGGGATGCGTTCTGGCAGGACTTCCCCGCGCAGAACAGGCACATGCGGGATCGTCCTGAGCAGGTCCCCGAGGGCGGTCAGGATGGTTTCGCGTCGGGTGGGCATGATGCGCCTTGCTGTTTGGTGTGTAAATTCGCTTATCTGCCGTCTGGCAGGTGTCAGTCTTGACGTGTACGGCGATTTACCGTACATAAGTGCTCGAAGGAGCCTGATCATGTTTGCCATAGAAAAAGCCACGCTTACCCAAGGTAAGATGGAAGCGCGCAAAGAGCTGCGCATGCATCGCACTGATGAGGAGCGGATCCGTGCCGCGGCTGCGGCCACCGGATTGCAAGAAGCCGACTTTATCCGTCAGGCGGCCCTTCTGCGTGCGCAGGATGTGGAGCAACGCATTGCGCTTTCCATCCTGCCGATTGATGCGTTCGAAGCATTCCGATCTGCCGTCGAGGCGCCGGGCAAAGTGGTGCCGGGTCTGGCGCGCGCCGCGGAAGCGTCGAAGGGCCTGTTAAAGGATGCCGGCTGAAGCCGCGGCGGAGACACCCGCCCTTGTAATCACTAAATTCGATAAGGCGCTGCATGACCGCAGCGCCTTTTCCTGTGGTTTTGCACCAATCGATAACTTCTTGAAGTCCTCCCTCTCAGACCAGATTAAGAATGGCATGGTCACCGCGTGGATTATGACGACTGAAGACGATCCTGCAGTGCTCGGCTTCTACACGTTGGGTGCAATGGTTGTCCGTGCGGATCTTGGACCAAAAAAATGGAAGCGCGCTAGGGTGCCTGATATTCCAGTGATCTACATCCGTGCTGTGGCTATACGTGAGGACATGCAGGGCAAAGGGCTCGGCAGGGCCCTCGTGATAGCCGCCATGAAGCGCTGCGCCGACATATCAGAACAGATTGGAGCCGCCGCTATCGTGCTTGACGTGCTCGAAGACGATCATTTCGGTCGCCGTTGGCATTTCTATGAAGAGCTGGGGTTTCAACCGCTCAAAGATCCCGACAACCCGCACCGCGTCTTCATTCCGATGTCGGATGTCAGGGCCACTCTTGGCTGATTTGAACCGCACAGTCACATTTTTCCGTCCACCCACTTCGCCACGATGAGCCCAGGCACCGCCGCCTGTGCCCGCTTAGCGTCCCATGCCAGCGAAAGCCGCTTCGCCAGCTTCACCTGCGGCATCAAAAGGAAGATGGGCACCGTCGCTTTGCCGCGACCTGTCTTGGACCGGGAGGCCACGCCCAGCCCACGAGTATTCAGCCGACCATCCGCTACCAAGAGGCTTGGTCCCCGGCGCCGATAGACAAGCCGCAGACGCAGCCCGCGCCGCCGCTCCCATTCGTGGGGCGTCAGCGCCTTACCACGGGCACCTTTGCCTGCCGCTGGCGTTGGGATCGCTAGCCAGAATCCGTCCTTCGATCGGATCAACGGGCCGGTGTCATGGGCACCGATGATCTGAGGCGCATTCGACCAGACTAGAGCTGCCGCTTCCAGGCTTTCGCCCTTAGCAGGATAGGTCTTGGACCGGATCGTGTTGGCAAGCCGCTGGCCAAGTCGGGCGCGCGTGATCTGTGCGCGCCAGTCAGATTTCAGATTGCCGCCTGCTGCGCGCATTGTCGCGGTCACGGCCTTTTCACCAGCGAGAATTTCGGTGCGCATCGCATTGACGATTTCGCCGGTGACGGAGAGGTCGAGCTTCATAAGAGCCTGTCGGAACGCGTTTGCATGGCGAAACACTTACGTTATTGCGTGAGAACACAGGGAGTTTAAGCTTTCCAAAAGAAAAACCCTTTGGAGCCACTGATGCAGCCCCCTTACGTTGTATTCGAATTGAACTTCATGCCTGGGCTTCTCGAAGAGCCATTAGTGCTGACGCCACAGAACCCAAAATGGGAAGTCGTAATCCAATCGCTACAACGCATCGGTGTTTCAGATTGGCGAAAGCATTACGATAATCACGAAGTTTGCGATGGATTTTACTGGTCGTTGAAGATCAATACTCCCCAGCTCAATTTGAGGTCATCGGGCTCAAACGACGCCCCGGATACCTTTGAAAAAGTAAGAGAGCTTCTTCAAGCAGCTGCGGATGACGAGTGATGCTGTCCCGGGGGAAGTGGTTTCATGCAGGTGTGGCCTCGATGGTCCAGATCAGCCTGTCGCGATCGCAGATCGGCTCACCTAGGATCAGAAAGGTTTCGTCACCGATGAGGATCTGCTCATCGAGGCGAGGCGCAGGGAGCTCCGAGACGCGTACATCGAAGCGCATGGTCTCTGAGACCAGACGCGCGGCCCCAAACGTGGTCACATCATCACTGCGACGCACGATGATGCGGATGCGGGAGAACTGCCCTTCGCTGTCACGATGCCAGGCCTCGTGGGCGAGATTCGGATCAGCAAAGAGCAGATCGAGTGCGCCTGCAAACGCTGTCATGGGTCAAACACCTTAGTTGCCTGAGTGCAGGCGGATGGCCAACCGAGGGCGCTTGTTTACCGGCAGGATCGAACTTTCCGTCATCAGATCGATCCAGCGACCCTTGGCATCCAACATCTGCCGAGCATAAAGCGGCAAGCCGACGGTATTGACCGTTTCCAGAAGGTTGGCCGGCCCGCCATAGGTGGTGAAGGTATCAAACGTCCCAAGCGGAAAGGCGATCCCTTCGCCTGCGGGGATCAGGCGTTCTGAGGTGCCGTTCGAGAGCGTAACCGAGCCATTGTATTCCTCAAAAAGGATGCCTGCGAATGGGAAGGCGCGGCGCATGTCCTCGCGCAGCGGCTGGCCGCCCGTGGCCGAGAAGAACTTGTAGGCCTCTTCGGTCTTAGGATGGCTGATCAGCTTGTCGAAGAATTCGGAACTGACCAGCGCATGCGCGGTGGTCATGGTCTCGCCAAGAAGACTGTCCTCGATCCCGCGAAGAACGGTCCGGACCTTGCCCTGCACATTCGTTCCGGCCGTACCGAAGACGAAGTCGACCGAGATCTGTTCGATCCCGAATTCGGAGAAGTAGTTGTAGAGGGTCGTGCCCGCGCCATCCTTCACGATGCCCCGCAGCGCATTCATTTCCATATATTCGCGGGTCTGAGCATGCTTGCGGCGTATCAGTGTCAGCTTGCGATTCATGACATCGACGAGTGGATCGGCGGCATCAGAGACACCTAGAGCTGGCATGCCCTGAATGTCGGCGGGCAGGATCACATCGTCATGCGGGATCCAGGGCAGCGCAAAGCTGCGCATTGAGCGCTGCTCGCGGGTGCCAACGGTGGCTGGCGCGCCCAGCGGGACCGAGGGCAGGAGGCTGAGGACACCTTCGCGCTGTTCGATGACAATGGAACGTTGGGTGACGCCTTCAAAGCGGAAGAGGCCGATTTGGCCTAGGCGGGTGTAGAGATTGGGCAGGATATTGATGGCCTGCGTCATCTCGGCGAGCGAATAGCCGCCTGCGTCAAACGGATTGCGGGTGAGGGTCATGGAGAACTCCGGGGAATGAGAGGTGATGCGTCAAAACGCGACGAGAAGAACGGGCGGTCCGCCGGATCAGGCAGCATCGCGGGGAATGATGCCAAGAGCTGTCAGCTGGGCATGCTTGGTGGCGGTCTTAGCCGCGTCATCGACACTCGCGTCGAACACGAGCGCCGCTTTGGACACGATGGCAGGACCGCGTAGGACGACGATGCCGGTCGCATCAGAAGCCGTTGCGTCAACGTCGTAAAGCAGGACAGCGGCTGCGTTCTGCGCGCCGTCGCTGCCGGAGGCCGTGCTGCGCTTCATCTTGCCACTGGCGGTGATGCGGCCAAGCACAGCGCCAACAGGGTAGTTGGTCCCTGCCAGCAGCGTGACGGTCTCGCGGGTGAAGTTCGGGTTCAGCTCGTATTTGAGGACATCGCCCATGGTGGGCGGTTGGGTCAGCACGGACATGGGGCATCTCCAGAAGATTGAGGAGGAAAAAGAAATCCCCCGCCGGGGAGGAGCGACGGGGGATCAGGTGGGCGGTTCGCAATGAGCGGGAGGCTACTCAAATTTAGCGACCGGCCGAGGCAGCTTTCTTAGCGGCAGCTACAATCGGGCTTTCTGTGGATTTGGGCAGTACAGGCGAAGGTGGGGCAGCTACAATGTCGCGTGCATCTGCGGCGGCGCTGGCCTGCTCCAAGACAAATTGGCGCAAAGCCTCCGGGGCAGTACCTTCGCGCAGGGCCTTCGCTGCATCGATCGCTATGCCGAGGCGGCCGGCTTGGGCGGCGATGTCTGTGATTTCGGCGGCTTCTTGGCGCAGCTGCGCAGAGACCTCTGCCAGATTGGATGGTTCCGTGGCGGTTGGCACCGGCGCAGGTAATACCGCTGAGGCGGGTGTGGGGTTCTCTTGGTTCACGTCTCCTTCGTCTTCTTTCGTATCTTCTTCACTCACGCCCTCCAGGACGGTGTCTTCGGTGTCAGTGGGCTCAGTATTTGCTTCAGTGGCATCTGTTTTGGCGCTCATGGCGGCCTCCTTTGCTCGGGGGTAGGTTGCGCGTGGCAGTCGCGCGGTGGGCGATGGGGCGGATAGGCTCTCGCGGAAGCGGGCGAAGCCACGGGTGAGGTCGATCACTTCGTCGGCTAGGCCCGCGGCAACAGCATCCGTCCCACGGAATGTCCCGGCCTCGGTCGCCAGAGCAGCGTCCTGGCTCACCTGGCCAGCGCGGCCAGCGGCAACAGTTTCGGCGAAGAGGAACCGCAGCACATCAATCTCGCGCTGGATGTCATCGCGCACGCTCTCGGGTAGCGGCTCATACGGATTGCCGTCGACCTTGTGCTGGCCCGAGTGGATCAGCGTGATCCGCACCCCAACCTGATCCAGCTGATCACTGAGGTCGGCATGCATGACCACAACCCCGATACTGCCCACGGCGCCGGTGCGCGGCAGCAGTATGCGGTCCGCCTGAGAGGCCAACGCATAGCCCGCTGAAAAGGCGTGTTCGGCGATGAAAGCCCAAACAGGTTTGTTACGGCGCAGGGCGCGGATCTGGTCAGCCAGGTCGAAGATGCCCGCCACCTCTCCGCCAAAGCTGTCGATCTCAAGCGCCACCGCGCGAACAGAAGGATCGCGCGCTGCTGCTTCGATCTGTGCGGCGATCCCCTCATAGCTGGTCTGGCCAGAGGATTGTCCGATCCAGCCGCCGCGATGGATCAAGACGCCCGAGATCTCGATTACCGCGATGCCGTCTACGACCGCGTAGGGTGTATTGCCATTTTGCTTTAGGAGGTCGGCGAGGTTGCCGGCCAGAATGCTGGCCTTTGCGGGAAGATGTGCGGCGCTATCTGATGCATCGTCGTGATCAGAGAGATCGACCGGCCGTCCCAGAAGACGTGGCCCGAGCCCTGATAGAAACGCCATGGCTTTGGACGGTTCAACGAGCAGTGGCGTATTGAAGGCGCGCGCGGCAATGCGGGCATGGAGCATCAGGGTTGTTCCTCGTCAGTACGAATGTGATCTGCGGCGTTTTCTGTAGTATCGGCTTTGTTGTCTCCGTCGTCATTTACTGGAGTGGCTTGTACCCCTTGCGCGGGCGACCCCGGCCGGCGGAAATCAAGACCCAGCGCGCGCTCGCGTGCGCGCTCCGCGGCAACCTCCCTGTCGACTTGTTCCGCGTCATAGCCCCGCTCGGCAATTGCCTGAGTGCGTGATTTGAGCCCGGCTTCGATCTGGGCGATCTCGGCATTGGCGTCTTTAAGCGGATCGACCCAGTCCCATTTGGTCGGCAGCCAGTCGGCGGCCAGCATGCGCGGGCGGTCCGCCTCGTAGCCCGGCAGGGCTAGTACGCCGGACAGAACGGCCAGATCCAGCCAGCGCGCGTAGAGCGGTCGGCAGAGCTGATAGACCATTACCGAATGCTGCCAGGCGGAGACGCGGCGGCGGAACTCGATCAACGCGAGCCGCGAGTTTGAGAAGTTTCCCTTCACCATGTCATTGGCGAGATAGGGATAGGGGATGCCGAGTGCTGCCGAGATCTGCAGCAACGTGCGGTACTGGAACGGCTCATAAGTCGCCCCGCTGTCGGCGGGCTGGCCCACGGTCACATCTTCGCCGGGATCTAAGCGCACGATCTGGCCTGGACTGATCTCGACGCCTGCGGGCATCTCCTCATCATCCAACGGGGCGAGTGGGTTCTCTGGCGCAGGCGAGGTCACGAACATCGCATACATCGCCGCGACCTTTTTCCGATCGAGTTCGGCATCGTCATATTGGTCGAGCAGGAATAGCTTCACGATGGCCGGCGCGAGTTTCGACACGCCGCGCAGCTGCCCGCCCTCGACTGGGTCGATGACGTGGATGACCTCGCTGGCGGGAACGCGAACAATCTCACCTGAGAGACCCGGGTCGGTGCTGTCGCCGGGATGGCGGCGCAAGAAGTGATAGGCGACGCGCCGCCCAATGCGATCGAACTCGATCCCCTGGCGGACCGCATTGCCGTTGCGCGCCACGCCTGTTTCATGAAGCGGCAGCATTTCTGAGGGCAGCATCTGCAGCTGCAAGGGCACTGTCAGTCCATCTTCGACCCGGCGCGGCCTGATCCGAATGAAGACTTCGCCCGCCAAGAATACCTCGCGCGCGGCGCGGCGCTGTAGCCCGTAGAAATCTGTCAGCCCCTCGGCATCAGCCTCGTCGGTCCAGGCGAGCCAGAGCCGCTGCAGCTCTTCCTTGAGTGCAGCGTCCGCGATCTTCGAGATCGGTTTGATCCCGTCGCCGACAGTGTTTGCGGCCCAGCTTTCGACCGCATTCACGGCATAGCCGTTGTTGCGCACCAGCCAGCGGGCACGGGCGGTGATGTCGGGACCGGATGCCGCGATCAGCGCGTTCACATGGGCCCGCGTTGCTTGAAACCCGCGCAGGCGCCGATGGTGCTGGCCCGCGTCAAACCCGCCGATAAACGCCCCAAGGCGCTGCCGCCAGTTCATCATAGGTCTTTCACGGCATGTGGGCGCAACACGCGCCCAGCGCTGCGCTCGAGTTTCGCGATGCGACGTTCGACGTCACCGATTGCAGCCGCCAGTTCGGCGTCGGTCCCGTAATTCACAGTCTTGCCGTCATAGCTGACAGACCGCGTGCCGCTGTAGCGCGCAGTCAACAGCGCACTGTGACGAAATTTGAGCTCATCGAGTGTCATCGGTTATTCCATGTATTTGGGCGTGCTGATCTTCCAGCCGCGCCGCCGGGGCGATGCAATCCGTCCCGCTTGAGGTTCATTTGATTTCTCAGTCTCAGCGGATTGCGCGATGGCTGCCGTTTCCACGCCGGCCTGTTTCTCCAGCTGCCGCCACATGCGCTCATCAAAGCGATCGGCCCCGAGGATCCAGGCCGCAGCCCGTGCATAGACCCGTGTGTCCAGCGCCTCGTTGCGCTCGCGCAGCTTTTGCCATTCTTGGCGAGCAAAACCGCGCTTGTTGCGGATTGTGACCAGTTGTTCGCCCACCAACTGTTTGAGCCATTCGCTGTCGGCCCAATCGGGCAGGTGGATCGTGCCCGCCGGGTTATGCACGCCTAGCGTGCGTTCTTCATCTGAGGGCCGCTCTATCCGCAGATAGCGATAGGTCTCCGCCTTGAAGGTAGCCGTAGCCACCGTCCAGAGCCGCGCCCCACGCTTGAGCTTCCGCCCATTCACGGTCGCATCGACAAAGGTCGGCCCCGACACTGGAGTCGCCCGGTTGAACCCTTCGAGACCTTTGACTGGCGCGACCTGCGATATCCCCTGCGGCCGCGCCCAGGCGTAGACCGCGGCGGTTTCATACCCGGTGTCGATGGCCAGCTTGGCAAGCGGCATCACCGCGCCGTTCTCATGCACCCAGGTTTGACCGAGCAGCTCTGTCAGTGCTTGCCAGCAGGCCGGATCACCAGGACCGCCCGGAAGCACGATGTGATCGACGAGCCAGCTTTCGAGGCCGCGGCCCCAAGCCCAGACGTCGACCTCGATGCGGTCCTTCTGGACGTCGGCACCGGCAGTCAGGAACAACCCGCCCATGGGCACCTGAGCGGCAAACACCTCACGTCGGTCTGCTAATCGCTGCCATTCTGGCGCATCGCCGCTTTCAACCCAGGTCTCGCCCAGAAGCGTGTTGCGCGCTGCGCGCAGCATCTCGTCCGAGCCTTGGGCTGCCAGCCAATCCCGCGCGATCTGCTCCCAGCTTTTCCAGCCGATCGGCGAATAGAGCGCCGAGAGATGGAAGCCGATCGCGTTCGGGTCAGAACTGGTCGCCGTTGCCCGCCATTCGCCGCGCTCGAGCATCTGCGTCTTGTGATGCTCGGCAATTGCCTGATCGCATCCTTCGCAGGCATAGGTCGCGGTTTCTGGCCGGTCCTTGTCCCAGCGCAGCCGCTCGAACTGCAGCCATTGCATATGGCCGCAATGCGGACACGGCACGAAGTAGCGCCGCTGATCGCTTGCCTCGAATTCCCGCTCGATGCGCGACAGCCCCCGGATCGTGGGGGTCGAGACCATGAACACCTTGCGCCGATGCGCGAAGGTGGTGGTGCGAGCCTCAACCAGGCTGACCGGATCGCCTTCCTCGTCTGCCGAGGCAGGATAGGCGTCCACCTCATCCAGAAACACATACCGTGCGGGCATCGAGCGCAGGCCCGTCGCGCTGTTCGCACCGGTCAGCACCAGAATGCCGCCTGGGAATTCCTTCGAAAGCATCGAGTTGCCAGCATCGCGCGAACGGGCAGGTTGTACGCGCTCCTTCAGCGCCGGACTGTCTTCAATCAGCGGATCGATCCGCCCCCGAGAGGTCCGCTTGGCCATCTCCACAGTAGGCAGCACCGCCAGCATCGGGCCCGGCGCGTGATGGATCACGAAACCGATCCAGTTGTTCCCTGCCTCCGTCGCCCCGACTTGGGCCGCTTTCATGAAGCTGACCCGCTGTGCCGGATGGTTTGGTGACAGCGCATCCATGATCGCGCGTAGATAAGGCGTCCGCGTTGTGCGGTATTGTCCGGGTTCGGCGGAGGCGCGCGAGGACAGCTTGCGGTGCGCATCCGCCCATTGCGACACTGTCAGATCCGGATCAGGCCGTATGCCGCGCTGCCAGACACGCAGGATATCCTCGGCGCCGTCAAAGGCGAGATCGAGGCCCTCGGTCAGATCAGATGTGTTCTCCCCCTCATTCAAGCGAGACCCTGAGGTCTGCCAGGGCGTCGAGCTGCTCTCGGACATGGGTTTCCAGCACCCTTTGCAGGATCGCAGTCTCGATCGTCACGGGCACCCCCGCATCTTTCTCCATCTCTGCGGATAATTGTGCGGCCATCAGAGCGGACACGCGTGTTGGCCAGGTGACCCAAGTATCGCGCTCCTGGCGGGCCAGGCGAAACACCAGCGTCTCGGCGCGTGCCCGATCGACCAGCACGCCTTTCTTGCGCTGGATCGAGAGCTGGCGTTCCTGAGCCTGGTAGACCGTTAGCGCGGTGCGCGCCTTGATATAAGACGTGCTGTCGCCAGGGCCTGAGACTGCAGGCGCAGGCCCTTCACTTGCGACACTGATGCCACCGCGTGAGCGCATCTGTTGATCCGGATCTGTCGCTGAGCCACGCCGCGCATCGGATGCGGCGGCATTGATCGAACCATCGGCGCAAAGCACCAGCCTCCCGTTTTTGCGGGCTTTTTGGACAGCGCCACGCGAAATCCTCGCATGCTCGGCATAGGCGCGCTCGGACATACCTTCCATGGCGATTGGATTGGCCTCAATGTATTGTAAATAAACAGAAAAGCCTGCCTATTTGAGTTGATTACACTTCCGCTTAGAGCGATTCTCATATCAAGCAAATTGCCTGATTGGAGAAACACAGATGCCCCTTGCCACCCGCTACAATGCCGAAGCCAAACGCCTGATGCCGCATATGGCAGACGATCTCGCGGTTGACCCCGAGATCAATAATGCCTGCCACATCGACGAGATCGTGTTCCGCCGAAGCGAATATCTGGGCGGCATGGCGGCGGTCCTCCTCGCGCTGACCCGACAGCAGAAGTGAGGGCGATCCCATGAGCACCCGCGCACAGATCGCCATTCAGGCTGGGCCCGAAGAATGGGCGCATGTTTACTGCCATTACGACGGCTACCCCGAACACATGCTTCCCGCGCTAGCCGCATGGACGCCCGACGACATCCTTGCCGCCCAGGAAATCCGGCAGGTCAGCGCCGAGGCGCTGGATTGTTTCGATCCGCCGCGGGCGCCAGTGGTCTTGCCGCGAGCAACCCGCGCCTTTGGCTACTTGTACGTCTGGCACGATGGAGCCTGGGCGGAAGCGGAGGCAAAGCAATGAGCGAGTTGGTTCTTTCCAGTCAAAACGAGGCTTATGGGTTCTATGGGCAGATGACTGCATGCGCCTTACGGGATCGCCCGACAGATCAGGTCTGGACGGTAACCTCTGCCTTCATTGGTTTGGCAACAGGCGCTGGTTCCGAGGATGAGATGACAGGCATTCGGGATTTCTTGGACAGCTCCATGGGCCGGCATTTTGCCGATGATGTGATTGACGCGTTGAAAGGCCGCGCCACGAACAATGAAGCCGCGATCATTCAGGCGATCGAGAAATGGCAGGCCTGGACCATTAGTGCGCAGACCCAGCGGAAAGAAGGCATCCCCGCAGGCCTGCCATACCTCACCGGCTGGGTGCAGCATTTTGCAATTTTGGCTGCGATGTGCGTATTTCGCGGAAGCTGGGCAGTGATTTCGCGCGATCTCGGGCACGCGTT
>NZ_CEZFMW010000016.1:0-40406 GCF_982993085.1 Thalassobacter sp.
GCATGGTGCAACCGGCGCGGCCTACGGGGTTTCGGCTGGCCGCGCCCTATCCGGCCCCAAAGCTGTTGGCGCGGGATTTTGAGAATATGCATCGCCTGATCGGGCCGGGCACCGTGACCCTGCCATCGGCCAATTGCGGGACTGAGCAATTGAAGCTGGGCATCCAAAAAGCGGCAGGGTTTGGTGGGACAGGGCCTGTCGTGTTGCAGGCCGCGCCCGGGGATCGGTTGATGCTATATGGGCGTGCGCTGACCTCTTATGACATCCGCGCCGAGGGAGAGGCCTGGCTGCTAATCTGTCGGGGCAAGAATGAGCCGGTCTGGCATATGCGCGCGATGAAATCCGGGCCGCAGGGGTTCTTTAGCAACAAAATCCGGGGCGCGGATGGCTATAAGAACATGATCATCCGCAACAATGTCTTTTGGCTGACATCGGGTCACGGGGTGCGGCTGTCGGATGAGGATAACGACCGCATTTTGGTGGCCAACAATAGCTTTTTGCAGCCCTTTCATGGGGATCCCAATGGGGACGGTCGCCCCAATACCGAAGCCGATGGGTTTAACGGCCACACGCGTGGGACCAACATCATCATTGATGGCAACCGCATAGAAGTACGCGATAACATCAGCTCACAAGTGGGCAAGCAACGCGAGCGCCCGGGCTGGCAAAACAACGACGATCAGTTGCGCCACGACGATGGGGGGCGGTCCATGCGGGCGCGGTTCACCTGGCCCGCAGGGTCCGAAACGCTGTATCCCACCACCCCCTATGAAGCGATTGAGATGGCGCGCCCCCGTGCGGATGGGGCGTTGGCGGGCACGCAGGTGGGGGCCGTGGCATCCACCGCCGCCCAAGATTGGTACGATTGGAGTTGGGTGCCCAAACGCTAGGGCATTATTGATAGGCCGTGGCCTGACGCGCGGCCATGTGGCGCCAAAACTCCCGCAGGGAGGCCATGGCCACCACGAACAGGGCGGCGCAAATCCCCGTGCTGATCATCGGATCAATCACGGGCTGCGCCAGCACCTGCACCGAGATGAAATGCGAAATGAGCGCCAGCAGCAGTGCTCCGTTGCAGGCATAGGACCCAATGAGCGGGCGCAGGGAAATCCCGACCTGACTGCGCAGCATCACCAAAGACACCAAGACGCCGACAAATTCCCCCACCAACGCGCCGCCGATGATGGTGTAGACCCCGTGATCCATATTCACGACCAACCACCACGAAATGCTGAGCGCAATGATCCGGCACATGTTGGCGATTAGCGCGTTTTGGGTGCGGGCCTGCGCCATCGAGGCCATGGCCACCCCGCCCTTGGTGGAGCGCAAGGCCTCAACCATCGCGAGCCACGGCAAAAACAGCGTGATGCCCGCAAAATCGGGCCCAAAGATCGGGACAACGAGCCAGACGCTCAGCAAAAGGGTGGTCGCGATCACGACCAATCCGCCGAACATATTGGCCTCAATCCCCACATAGGTCAGGGTCGCGAACCGCACAGGGTCGGATTTGGCCGCGGCCTGTTGGGGCAAAAAGAACGGCTCGATCGTGCGCACAAGGATCATCATCGGCACCATCGTCAGCGTGACGGCCAGCGCATAAAGCGCCAGCACCTCAATGCCCAACTCGCGACCCACCACCAGTTTTTCGCCGTGGAAAACCATGAACAGGATCGCGCCGTTGAGCATAAGCGGCCAGCCAAAGCTGAGGCATTTGGCAATCACCGCCCGGTTGAACGCCACACGGTAGGGGCGCTCAGCCACCAGATGGCTGAACACAAGGCGCAGGAATTCTTGGGTCAGGATCGCGTAAAGCGCCACGCGGTAATCATCATAGAACCACGACAGGGGCCACAGCGCGAAAAGCGATAGCCCCGGGCCAAGATTGTTCACCAGCATGAGGGGAAAATACCGCATTTTTCGCTGCATGCGGTACATATCAAAATGCAAAAGCGCCACGAACACCCGGCTTAGTGCCAGCACCTGAAACGCCCAAGCCACATGCCCGATGCGCATGAAATCCGCGATCAATTGGGCGCAGGCCACCATCACACCCGCAAGGATCAGCCCGCGCACCAGTTGAAACCCCTGTAGGCCCTTTTGCAGGTCCGGGTCGTCGCCATCGTCGGCCTGCACAATAAGCTGGTTTAGTCCCAGTTGGGCGGCCATTTCGATCACGGCCGTGGCCATCGCAAAGGTGGCCGCGATGCCAAAATCCTCAACTCCGATCATCCGCGCCAACACGATATTGCGCAAAAACACGAGCACCGAACCAAGAGCATTGCCCGAGATCAGAACGAGAAGTTTTCTGAACATCTCAACCTTTCGAAATACACTGTCGTCAGCGGGATATTGCCAGACGTTTTATCATTTGAGCGGCCATTCGCTGTCGCTAGAGCCGGGCATAAAATGTGCCAAGATTTGCTGTTATCACGCCTTAGAATCTTCACAGAGTTTTGGGATTGGTAACGTGTTGTTAACAATCATGACTTTGTTCCGAGTTTCTGCGCCCTTTATTGCCGTAACTATTTGCGGCTGCTCAAAATGCTTAAGGTGAGAACAGCTTCATGACGTCCTACACGGATTACCCACAACATGGGAACGCTTTAATTGTTGTATCCAACACGAACGAATTAAACGCCGCACTGATTTCATTGTCAAATTCCGGAGGGGGCACGGTTTTATTGGAAGGGGGCGGTGCGCCCTATAGTATGCGCTCTGTTGATTTGGGTGGACCCGAGGCGCCGATCCTTGTGACGTCCCTGAATACCGATCAACCCGCGGTGCTGGAGCAAACGTTAATGCTACGGTCCTCGCATATCACCTTTGATACCCTGCGGGTGGATAGTGGCGATGTGGGCGGCTACGGCGACACGCGCGGTGATCACCTGCCCGATATGCAGATCACCGAAAGCGATCATATCGAAATCACCAATGTCGACTTCCAGTCCAATGCTTCGGGCGTATGGGCCGAAGATCCGGATGCGGTGCGCGGCGAAAACGCGATTGCCTTGCGGGATGTGTCGGATGTGATGCTCTCGGGGAATACGTTTTCCAATTACTTCCATGCGATTGGCATATCCGGTGTCACTAACGCTGAGTTTTCCCACAATGAGATGGTCAATCTGCAAGGGGATGGCATTCGCGGCGGGGGGTTGCAGCATGTGGTGATCACGGAAAACTACATGCACGATTTTCTGGGCTCTACCAATGAGGGGGGCCACACCGATATGATCCAAATCTGGACCGGCGGGATCGAGAACCGCCCCAACTTTGATATCGAAATTTCCAGTAACATCCTTGATGCCTCTAGTGGGCGGGCGACCCAGTCGATCCTGATCCAAAACGAGGTGTTCAATAAGCCGGGCCACGATCTGGCCGGTGTCTATAACGACGACATCCGGATTTTTGACAACCTGATCCACAACGGCCAAGCCAACGGGATTGGGCTAAAACATGTCTCTAACGTGGACATTTACGACAATACCCTACTGTGGAATGAGGCGTCCTTTCTGGTCCATGACGTGGGCTCTGACCCGATTTCAACCCCGCCCAAGATCATCGCGCGCGAGGCGATCAACCTGACCACCGACAACAACGTCGGCAGTGAGATCAGCGTCAACGGCGTGGATATCGTGGGCAGCAATTTCATCCTTGAATACGACGACCCCACCGCGCCGAACTATGCCTATGATCATGTGATCGGCCTGTCCTCGGGGGGGGATATGGAATGGCAGGATCTGCAATTTCAGCCCGATAGCCCGCTGAATGGGGCCTATGGCTCAACCTACAGCGTTTGGACCGCCAGCCCCGAGCCTGTGCACGCCGTGCTGAACCAAGCCGCGGCCTTTGGCAACCGCGCCGGGATTGAGCTGTCAGCGGAATTTACGACCATTGATGGCGCGTTGGTGAACCCCAATTCCGCGACCTTCAAATGGTTCTTTGACGATGGCACCGTGAAAGAAGGCCTTGAGGTCACCCACAGTTTTGACACCCCCGGTGAGCATGACGTCACCTTGCGGGTTCAAACGTCAGATGGCCGCGTCGACAGTGTCGAGCGTGTTGTGATCGTGGGCACCAACGACGTGTTTGAGACGGACTTCCGCAATCAGGGCGCCGATCAGTCGGTATGGGACGGATCGGTCAACATTGAGGACCCCAATGGCACCGCGTGGGTCGCGGGCAAAAGTGGGACCGGATTTCGGATTGATGACGATACGATCTTTGAGATTGATCGCGATAATTCCCATATTCACTACCTCGATACGTTCTCGCTCGAGGTGGATTTCCGCCCCGATAGTGTTGAGGAAATCGGCGGTCTGTTTCGGATGGTTGGTGCCACCTACATGCGGGTCACGCCTGATGGCGGCCTGCGGTTTGATCTGGACACGAGTGCGGGCAGCTACCGTTTGCAAACCGAGCCGGGCCTATTGGATGTCGGCACCTGGAGTACGATTGGCGTGAATTTCGATGGTCCCGCCGGGGCGCTGTCGTTGTCGGTGGATGGTCAGGTTGTGGCCGAAACCTCGGCCACAGGCACCATTGGCGGAGAGGGCCGCGCGCTACAGTTCGGCAATCCCTTTGGTACCAGCGCGCTTGGGGTGATGGACAACCTCAAGGTCACGAGCCCTGTATCGTCGTTGTATGGTCAGGTCGAGGCACCCGCCAACCCACCCGTCGTGATCCCAGAGGAGCCTGCGTTTGAGGCGCCAATCGTAGAAGAGCCCGTTGAGGAGGAATACTACGATCCGGCTGATTTCGTGGATTACGGCGCCTTTCCGGGGACAGAAACACCCGCGGTCGAGGAGCCTGTGGCCGCGGAGCCCCCCGCCCCTGCCCCTACGCCGCCTGTTGTGCAGGCACCTGTGATCGAGGAGCCGATTGTCGAGGAACCCGTGGTTGAGCCGCCGGTTGTTGAAGAACCTGTGGCAGAAGAACCCGTCGTAGAAGCGCCGGTTGTGGCCCCACCTGCGCCTACGCCTGCTCCTACTCCGGCCCCTGTTCCCGCCCCGCCTGTCGCCGAAGCGCCAGAGCCAGAGGAAGAGGAATACTACGATCCGGCTGATTTTATAGATTACGGCGCGTTCCCGGGCACCGAGACGCCTGCGCCCGCTCCTACTCCGGCGCCTACTCCGGTCCCTGTCGCCAAAGCGCCAGAGCCAGAGGAAGAAGAATACTATGACCCCGCAGATTTCATGGATTATGGCCCCTTTCCCGGTCATGACGCAGATTATGGAACTGCCGCGCAAACGGCCCAGCAGGTGATGCAAAGCGCCTTTGCCAATATGCGCACCGTGGGTCGGCAGGTTGCAGAGCTAGACGATGAGGGCGTGGATGATTGGGGCTCATTGGAAAGCGTGGTGCCTGTTACGACCACGCTCTCAGAGGCGGATGCCCATTTGCAGGACCCCAGCCTGTCGGACACGCCCTATAATGAGGACGAAGACCTTGGGATCTGGGTCGCCTGATTTCACCATCTTGGTACCTTTTTGCCCGGCCACGGGATTTTGTGTGGGCGGTTGAGGGGGCACGCCGGGGCGGGTATGCAGATGTATGATCCATAGACATATCCCACAATGATCTGGCGCAGGCGCGCAAAACCGGTGCCCGGCGGTGGCAGTGGTGGGGCGGATGTTTCGCGCCCCCGCCTTGAGGCCCCGCTTGCGGTGATCGGCGATGTGCATGGGCGCGATGATCTGTTGGACGCTTTGCTGAACACATTGGCTGCTCTGCCGGAGGCGGGCCAGATGCGGGTGATCTGTGTGGGCGATATGGTGGACCGTGGCCCGGACAGTGCGGCGGTGTTGCGCCGTCTGCACGGGTTGGAAACGCACCCCGGCCCCTTTGCAAGCCTGACGTGTTTGATGGGCAATCATGACCGGATGCTGTTGGATTTCATCGATGATCCCAGCGGAATAGGGCTGCGGTGGTTGCAATACGGTGGGGCCGAGACACTGCTGAGCTTTGGGCTGTCGTCCGACCGGATGGATCGATCCGAAGGGGATGCGCGCCAAAGGCTGACAACGCTGGCGCAGGACCTCGCGGAGGCGATGGGCCCTGAGTTGCATGGCTGGCTGGCTGACAGGCCGCTCTTCTGGACCGAAGGCGCGCTGTGGGTGACCCATGCAGGAGCAGACCCCCGCCATAGCCCCGCGTTGCAAGGGGCCCGCGAATTTCTGTGGGGTGACCTTCGGTTTTATGACACGCCGCGGCGGGATGGGCTGTGGGTGGCCCATGGCCACAAGATCGTCAAAGCCCCCGTGTTAGAGCCGGGGCGTATCGCGGTGGATACCGGTGCGTGGCGCACGGGGCGGCTGACGGCGGCGGTGATCGATGGCGCAGGTGATGTGGTGTTTCACACCACCTAGTCACTATAGTTATAGTAGCTTTGCTCAGTCTCAACAAAGCGGCACTTGTTGAGCACGACACCCATAACGTTGGTCTGGCTCGCCAAATCCCGTTCACATAGGTCGATCTGTTTGACCGTCGTGCTTTCGGCACCCGCGATGATGAGCACGCAATCCACATTGCTGGAAAAGGCCATCATGTCGTCATTGGCCAGCATGGGGGGCATGTCAAAGATCATCAGATCGGGGTCATAGGTGGCCTCAATCTCGGTCAGGGTGTGGCCCACGACCGCGCGCTGCAACAGCTCAGAGGCTTCGCGCACGGGGTTGCGTGCCAGCGATACGGCAAGGTTGCCACCATGGCAGATCGCTTGTTCGGCAAAGGAGACATCACCGCGCAGGACCGCATCCGAGCCTCTCTCGGGGCGGTGGCGCAGGGGCACACCCAGATCGGGGCGGCGCAGGTCCATCTCTGCCAAGATCAGGCGTTGGTCGGGTTGGCGGGCAAAGCTGAAGGCAAGATTGAGCGAAATCGTGCTTTTGCCACATGCGGGTGTGGGTGAGGTGATTGCCAACCGCCGCCATCCATTGGCGCGCATGGTTTGTGTGATCTTGGTGCGCATCACGTCAAAGGCCGTGGCCCCACGATTTTGTTCCAGCGTCATGATCCGGTGCGCCAACAGGGCCTCTGGTTCTACCTCAAAGGGGCGCAGATCGCGCCAGGCTGCGCTGACACGCTCTGCGCTTGAGGGCGCAGAACTGAGCTGAGGGGCGGCCGCACTGCGCAGGGGGGCGGGGGCGGGTGTGTTGCGGCTGTCTCTGGCCTTTGCGAGAGCTTTTTGTATTTTTTCCATCGGATATTCCCCGGCGTATGCGCGGGGCTCCTTTCGTTTGGAGATCAGCGCAGGCGCTGTTGAATAAGTTCAGCGATCCGGTCGATCGGCATATAATAACGGTCCACAAGCCAGACGCTTAGGGCGACTGCGGCCAGAACCCCCACAAACCCGCCCCAAACAAATAGGCGGCGGCGCACGACTTCTTTGCGCGACAGCATATAAGGCAGGGTGGCAAAGGGGGTGATACCGAGCCCCTTGGTCAGGTCCACGGGGCGCCGGATGCCCGCGCGGAAAAATTCCAGCAAGACCACAATGGCCACGCCCAAGAAAATCCCCGCCCCGACGCCTGCGGCGGCAATGAGGGGGCGGTTGGGGCTGCTGGGGGTGCGCGGTGCGATGGCGGGTTCAATGATGGTGATCTTTTGCCCTTTGGACAGGCCTTCGATGGTGTCCCCGGTTTCGGCCTTGGCCAGATTGACGACCGCCGTTTCATAGCGCCGCTCAATGGAGGCGCGGTTGCGTTCAAGGGCGGCCAGAACAACAGCATTGGCGGGGGTCTGCGCGATGGACCGGGTCAGGGCTGCGATCTCATCTTGGATGAGAACGCGCTGGTCTTCGTAAAAGGCCAACTGCCCTTCCATATCGAGCAGCTGCATTTCAATCGGAGACAGAATTTCGGTGGTGCCATTTGCACCGGCTTCGCTGGCGACCTGTTGTTGGGCGGCGACCACTTCTTCGAGGGGGGTGATCTGTTGATCCAGCAGGCGCATGCGCGGATTTTCGGGCGACAGAACCGTCAGCAACGAGTCGCGCTGTTCCTTGAGCGCGCGCAGGCGGGCGGCCTCGGGGGTTTCATTCGCGCGCAGGTCCACGCCCAAATCCCCGATCGAGCCATTGTTGGCAATGATCTGACGGATGCGGGCCTCGCGGTCGCGGATTTCGGCAAGCTGGCGTTCAATCAGCACCAGACGTTCTTGGGCGGCGACCTGTTGGCCGCGGCGGAACTCAAGACTGTCGGGCAAAGCGGCGATGTTGGCTTCTTGAAAGGTCAAAACCTCGCTTGCGGCCTCGGACAGTTCACGGTCGAGCTGTTCTACCTGCTGCTCAAAGAATTCGAGCGTTTGGCGCGCGGTCCGGGTCCGCATGGTGACGTCTTCGGCCAGCACAAGGTTCACCATTTCGTTGGTGACTTCGGCGGCGATGCGCCCAGAGGGGCCTTGGAAGCCGATGCTGACGATTGTAGCCCCACTTTCGCCGCGGCGGTTGGCGCGTGGAATATCAATGCGAATACGATTGCGCAGATCGGCAACAATTTCCTCTGCGTTGAGGGGGGCATCACCGGCGCGGCGGGCATCGGCATAGATATCGAGCCGGTTGGCCATGTCGATCAGGATGTCGCGCGTCAAAATTCGTTGGCGAATAATCTGAAGCTGTTCATTGGCGTTGATCTGCACGGTCGAGGCCGCAAGATCCCCGGGGATTTGTTCGTTCTCGACCAAAAGGCGGGCGTCGGCCTCAAACACGGTGGGCAGAGCCCGTGCGAGGTAAATGCCCGCCGCCGAGCACAAAACCACCATGATGAGGAAATAGTGAAGCCGTCTTAAAAAGAGTTTGAAATAAAAACTAATATCCATGTGTCAGAGCCCCCTGGCCGTCTCAGTCATGTCGCCTGTCACTCCCAAGGTCCTATAATAAATCAATTTTTCATCACTACATCTGCGTCTATATTTGCAAACATAATGCCAAAGGTTTTGGCCCGTTTTGTGGCAGGCCTTATTCTTCTTCATCGACCAAGCCTTCGGCAAAACAGACCCCATCGTTGAGGACTTGTTGCACGGTGTGGGTCGATATCTTTTTGTTGCCACTGGAATAGGCATACACCATTGCGAAATCGCAAAGCTGGTTCACCAACCGAGGCACCCCGCGCGAGGCTTCGAAAATTTTGTCTGCGGCCCCCGCACTGAACAGATTTTGTGCGCCACCTGCCACCGAAAGCCGGTGACGAATATAGGCACGCACAGTGGTTTTGTCCATTTTGCCAAGGTGAAACGTGGCCGAAACCCGCTGGGCAAATTGGCGCAAACCGGGGCCGCGGATAATATCGCGCAGCTCGGGCTGGCCCACCAAAACCAGCTGCAACAGTTCATCCTTGTTGGCGTTGATATTGGTAAACATGCGCAGCTCTTCGAGGCTTTCGCGGGTCAGGTTCTGGGCCTCATCAAAGATCAGCACGACCCGGCGACCGACAGAATATTCAGCGATCAGAAAATCCTGAAACCGCCCGAACAGGTCGACATAGGTCTCATCTGGGCGCGCGGTCTGGTCGAGCGCCAGCAAAACCCAACGCAGCAATTCACCCCGGTCGCCGTGGGCATTGGACACCAGCCCCACGGTCACATCGCTGTCGATGGTCTTGAGCATATGGTGCAGGATTGTGGTTTTTCCGGCGCCAATTTCGCCAGTGATCACCGTAATCGGCGCCCCGGTCAGCAGGCCATATTCCAGCACTGAATAGGCGCGTTTGTGCGACGGCGACCAATAGATAAAGTCAGGGTCAGGCACGAGCGAAAACGGGCGTTCGCTCAGACCAAAGTGCTGCGTGTAAATGTCTAAACTACTGCCCATATCGCGATGCCGCGTATCCCCAACAAATTTTTTCTAATGACTTGGCGAAAATACTGCCAAGCCACGTCTCATGCGCGCTTGCGATGCAGAGACCGGTCACAGGTCTCATAAGGCGACTAAGGCCGCATCACATTAGCGTCTCTGCCCGGCCTGATTCGCATCAATGGTATGCGGCCATGCACTGCTCTTGCATAGTTGTGACAGGTTTCTGCACTGCCGCAAAGACGGTCAATTTCCTATTTTTGCCTGTTTTTAAGGACAGATCACGGCTCTGTGCAATTTTTAAGGCAAACAACAAGATTGCTTTGCTTATCTCCTAAGTGTAGCCTTTTAGTATATTAAGAACTTATTTTGATCTGCCTCGTGTATCTTTAGAGACAGAAAGCTCGAACAGACCTGTACATACTCAGCCGCAATTTTCGGATGTGAGAAACATAGAAAGTTATAGAGTTTTGACCATTTTGTCGAAAAACCCAGCCGAGCAATTTAGCTCACACGCGACAATTGTTGATATTTTTCAACCTACTTGGCGCCATTCTCTCTACCAAAATTATATTAAACGTATACTGGATATCCTACTTGTTGTGGGCTCTGCGCCGTTTGTCTTGCCGATGGTTTTAGGGCTGGCGGCTGTTATTTGGGCGCGCGGTGGCAAGCCTTTCTATCTTCAGGATCGGGTGGGCCGGAACGGCAAACTTTATAGCATCTGGAAGTTGCGCACGATGGTAGAGAACGCCGAAGCCGCTCTTGAGACCTATCTTGAGAGCAATCCAGAGGCGCGGACGGAGTGGGAAACCACCCAAAAATTGAAATATGACCCCCGGATCACGGCCTTTGGGCGTGTGCTGCGCAAAACCTCGTTTGATGAACTGCCCCAACTGTGGAACGTGCTGAAGGGCGACATGAGCCTTGTGGGCCCGCGCCCAATGCTGCCTGAGCAGCGCGGCATGTACCCCGGCACGCATTATTACGACATGCGCCCTGGTATCACTGGCATTTGGCAGGTTTCGGCGCGCAACAATTGCTCCTTTCAGGGCCGGGCTAGTTTTGACTCGATCTACTTTCGTGACATGAGCCTTTGGACTGACATCAAGCTGATCGGCGCCACATTCTCCGTCGTGATCAAGGCGACCGGACAGTAAACGGGTACGGACGTCGGCTACGCTCAGGCGCATATCCAAGGGCCCCCGGGCGGGTGCCACGGGTCGGGGTCCGCTTCGGCCCGTTTTGTTTGCCCTCCCGTTTGGTCCCGTCCTCTCCTATATGTACAGATATCCTACCCGGTTTTGTTAATGGGTTCAGACATGTTTTATTCTCACCATTGCCTTTCATAATCCACGTTTCAGTGCCTGAAATGCGGATATCCTCCGTTTCCCGCCAAAAGGGTTGTTCATGCCACGCCTGTCTAAATTCACTCTCCTTCTTCTTGCCACGCTGGCGCTTGGGGCCTGCAAAAGCCCCGAGGAACGGGCGGCGGAATATTACGCCTCTGCTCTAGATCTGATGGATGAGGGAGAGATCGAGCGCGCCTTGGTCGAACTGCGCAATGTGTTTCAAAACGATGGGTTCCACCAAGAAGCGCGGCTGTTGTACGCCGACACCCAGCTTGCGCGCGGTGAAATTGCCGAAGCCTATAGCCAATATCTACGCCTCGTAGAGCAGTATCCAGATATGGTGAATGTGCGCCTGCAACTGGCAGAGATGTCTGTGGATCAGGGTGATTGGGATGGTGCCGAACGTCATGGTCGGGCGGCAATAGAACTGTCCCCCGAGCTGCCCCGAAGCCGCGCCATCGAGCTGGCCCTTGCTTACCGCGACGCAATCGAGGCCCGGATCGAGGCCGACCGTGTCGCCGTGGCCGAGGCCGCCATCGCCGAGATCACCGCCCAGCCCGACAACCTGTTGTTGCGCCGTGTGGCGATGAACCACCTGTTGGAAGCCGAGCGCTATGCCGACGTTTTCCCTCACGTGGAAAAGGCCCTAGAGCTTTCGCCCGAGAGTTTTCAGTTCAACCGCATGAAGCTGCAATTGTTCGCGGCCCAAGGGTTGAATGAGGATTTGGGCACCCAGCTGAAAGCTATGGTCGAGCTGTATCCCGACAACGATGATCTCAAGCAGGACCTGATCCGTTGGTACTTTGCCAAGGAAGATTTCGCGGGCGCAGAGGCGTTTTTGCGAGCTGAGGCCGGTGCGTTGACCGGTGACACCGCCCCCCACATGGAGGTCGTTAGCCTTGTGATGCGCATCGGCGGCCGCGATGCCGCCCGCGCTGAATTGCAGGCTCTGCGCGCCGCCAATGAGGGCACGCCTGTTGCGGATTTCTATGGCGCCTTCTTGGCGGGCATGGATTTTGAGGACGGCAAAGCCGATGACGCCTTGGCCGCATTGGATGCTATTTTGGCCACGGCAGAGCCCTCGGACCAAACCCGCGATATCTCAATCGCAAAGGCGCAGATGTTGCTGTCGGCCGAGGATCGTGCCGCCGCCGAAGCCATCGTCAACGCGGTGCTGACCGAAGACAGTTCCCACGTGGAGGCCTTGAAGCTGCGCGCCAGTTGGCTGATCGACAGTGACCGCCCCGGCGAGGCGATCTTGGCCCTGCGCACCGCCCAAAGTCAGGCGCCCCGTGATCCGGCCATCATGACCCTGCTTGCCGCCGCCTTTGAGCGGGACGGCAGCCCCGATTTGGCCGGTGAGCAATTGGCGCAGGCCGTTGTCGCCTCTGACACGGGCGTAGAGGAAGCCCTGCGGTATGCCCGGTTCTTGATGAGCCAGGACCGTGTGGGCGTGGCCGAAACCGTCCTGCGCGATGCCCGCCGCACCAATGGGGACATCCCGCTGTTGTTGGTGGAATTGTCCCGCGTGTTGATCAGTCAAGAAGACTGGGGCGGGGTGCAGGAAATCACATCGCTTCTCAAAAGCACTGAGCAGGAGCGGTTTATCAACGTGGCCAAGCAGCTGGAGGCCACGATGCTGTTGGCGCGCAACCGGTTCCAAGAGGGCATCGACCTGTTGGCAGACCAAGCCGCGGCAGCCAGTGACGACATCCGCACGATTGTCGCCCTTGCGGTGACCCAAATCCAAGCGGGCCAGTTAGAGGATAGCCGCCAAACGCTGACCATTGCGCTGCGCGACAATCCCGACAGCAGCACCCTGCGTCTACTGTTGGCCAATCTGGATGCATTGGACGGCAATTACCCCGCCTCTGAGGCGGCTTTGCAGGCCATCATCGCCGATGAGCCACAGGCCGAACTGCCCGTGCGTCTGTTGTATGGTGTTTTGATGGTGCAGGGCAAAGTTGATGCGGCGATCACCGTGCTAGAGGACGGGATCAAAAATGTCCCCTATCCGCGCCAATTGCTGTGGATCCAAGCCAGCCGGTTTGAGGCTGAGAACCGCTTTGAGGATGCCATCGCGATTTATGAGCAAATCTATGCGGGCAATTCCAACGACGTCATCGCGGCCAACAATCTGGCCAGCATGCTTAGCGTGCACCGCACGGATGAGGCCAGCCTTGAGCGGGCCTATGCCATTGCGCGTCGTCTGCGGTCACAGCCTGTGCCGGCGTTTCAAGACACCTACGGCTGGATCGAATATCGGCGCGGCAACCTAGAAGATGCCCTGCCCTATTTGCAGGCCGGGGCCGCGGGCCTGCCCGACGACCCGGTTGCGCAGTTCCATTTGGCGATGGTGTATGCGGATCTGGGCCGCACCGCCGAGGCGATTGCTCAGTTTAAGCGTATGCAAGAGTTGGCGGGTGACCGTGCCCTGCCGCAACTGGCCATCGCCCAAGAGCGGCTGATCACGCTGGCTTCTGACAGCCAGTAGGCGCATGCGCGGGGGAAATGCCCTCAAAACAAGGCCAATCTGCGTCAAGCGTGACCTAGATGCCACGGTTGACGCCGGTGACCCCATCAAGGCGATCTTCAAAGGCGTAGGGGTCTATGATCATGCAATTTTTCAGCGCATACTTTCGATATTACGTAAAGGCAGTTAACGACCTGCCGCCCCCGCCACAGGCGGTGCTGCGCGGCAGATCAAAGGAGGACATATTATGGCGCGGTTGATGCGGACATTCACAGCAGTTTTGGTTGGCTTGTGGGCCAGCATCGCGGTTACCTCGGGCGCTCAGGCCCAGCAGGCTTATCAATTGCGCGCGGGCGATACCCTGCGCCTTGAAGTGCTTGAAGATCAAAGCCTGAACCGGCTGTTGCTGATCGCCCCTGATGGGCAAATCTCGGTGCCACTGGTGGGCGGCGTACAGGCGGCGGGGCGCACCATCGCGGCCGTTCAGGCGGATTTGGCCAGCCAATTGTCTCCCAACTTTGCCACTGTGCCCACGGTTTTCGTGGCCCTAGAGGCGCAGCGCGCCCGGGTGCCCGGATCGTCGGGGCGGACCATCGACATCTTTGTGCTGGGCGAAGTGAACAGCCCGGGCAAGCGTGAGGTTGATCCCAACACCATCGTGTTGCAGCTTTTGGCAGAAACGGGCGGTTTCACACGTTTTGCCGCGACTAAACGGCTACAACTGCGCCGGGGCGGTGATACATTCCCGCTGAATTATAATGATATCGAGGCCGGCATCAGCCAAGACGGCATGATGCGGTTGCGCGACGGCGACGTTTTGGTGGTGCCACAACGTCGATTGTTTGAGTGACAACTGGGTAAACTAAAACTGGGTACTAAACTGGGCAGGGGGCTCAAGACATAATGCAGACGACACCGACACGCGCCGCAAACACGATGGGCCGTGCCCCGTGGATCATGCTGTGGACCGGAGCCGCCGTAAGCTGCGCCATTGGGTTTCCAGTGGCCGCCCAAGACGCAAGCACAGGTGGGTTGCTTTGGAACTTTACCATTTCTCAGGGTCTGGTCAGTGAAACCAACCCTGGGCTGGAACGTCCCGATGCGCCCACCGAAAGTTTCGCGCGCACCGATCTGGGCTTTGACCTCAGCACGACGACCCGCACCTCTAGCCTGACGTTCTCAGGCTCGGGCGCGTTGGAATACGGCGACGTGGAGCCCAATGGTTTCAAAGACCCGCGTCTTGCCCTGTCCTACAGCCAAGATGCGGCGCGTTCGACGATCTCGACGGATGTGTTTTTTGGCGAAACGGATGTGGACGATCTGGCGTTTGAGGTCGGACAGGACCAATTTGGCAACCCGACCTTGATCAGCCGCCCCGACACCGGGACCCGGCAACAATACGGCGGCGGGCTGTCCTATGAGTGGGGCGTTGATGGACCCGTTGGGGCCACGGCCACCCTTCGCCGGGTCGAGACGGAATATGTCGATACAACCGACCCGGGCCTTGTGGACAGCACCCGCGACAGCGCCTCGCTTTCGCTGCGGTTTGATCTGAACCGGGCCACCACCCTGACGGTACGCGGCTCGACTTCGCGGTTGGACGAAGTGGGGTCGGCGGATACCTCTGACACAGATATCGTTGGCGTTTCGCTTGTGTTTGCGCGCCCAGATGGCAACGTAAACCTATCGGCGCAGACCACGGATACGGCCGATGGCACCCGGACCCAGCTTCTGGTCGGGCGCAGCTATGATTTGCCCACGGGTGAGCTTGATGCGCAGATCGGTATTGAGGAAAGCGCGTTTGATGGCACCGGTGTCACGGGCTCGGTTGAATGGACGGTTGCAGGCCCCGCAAGTGCCCTGAGCTTTGGGTTGGAGCATGGCATCACCCAAGACAGCCGCGATGCGGAAACACGCCGCACCAATGTCACCGTCGGTCTTGAGCAATTGTTGAGCGACCGACTGACAGGCACAGTTGATCTGGCGGTGCGCGACAGTGAAACAACCCAAACCGGTGTTGGCACCCTGACCGCAAGCCTAAGTGCGGGCGTCAGCTATGCCCTGACCAGTGACTGGAGCCTTGCGGCCGAAGCCACCCACCGGATTGAGGATCAAGACGGGTCGGACCGTGCCGACAGTACCCGGGTATCGCTGTCTATTTCGCGGGCCTTTGCCTTCCGCCCCTAGGGTGGGGACCGTGCCTTGGGCGGCGGTTTTTGTCGCCCAAAGGCTATAGCGGGGAAAATAGCCCTGCAAAGTGCCATCACGTTTGCGCCATTGCGGCGGAAACACAGTGTTTACGGGGGGCACAGCCGCTTGGCAGGCTAGAGAGAATCGCGCGACTTCGTTAAGTTATATTAAATTAGATCCCTGGTTTTTTCCAAAGGTTAGTCATTATGAGCATTTCCCACGCGCCCCGTACTGGGTTCAGCGGCCTGTCGATGGGCACCGTCTGGTTCATATTGATTTGCGTCGCGACGATCCCGGTGTTTTGGCTTGGGTTTGTCTCATTGGGACAGGCCTGGGTGACGCCAGAATACAGCCACGGGCCGTTGATCCCGCTGATCTCATTGTATCTGTATCTGCGCGAATTACGCCAAGCCCCTGCCCCTGATCCAATGGAACGCCGCCGCACGGGGCCCGGCGTGGCGGTGATCTGCTTTGGGATCGTGATCGCGATCTTGGGCAATCTGGTGCGTATCCCTGATATTGTCACCTATGGGTTCATCATCTGGACCGCGGGTGTGGTGCTGACCGTGATGGGCTGGGACCGGGGTAAGAAACACCAACTGCCTGTTTTGCACCTGATCTTTATGCTGCCTCTGCCGCAGTTTGTGTTTTGGCAGCTGACGATTTCGTTGCAGTTCGTTTCCTCGGAAGTAGGGGTGATGTTCATCCGGATGATGGACATTCCCGTCTTTTTAGAAGGCAACATCATTGATCTGGGCATCTATAAGCTGCACGTGGCCGAGGCCTGTTCGGGCCTGCGGTATCTGTTCCCGATCCTGTCGTTCTCATACCTGTTTGGCATCCTTTATAAGGGGCCGTTTTGGCACAAGGCGGTGCTGTTTTTGGCCGCTGCCCCCCTGACGGTGTTGATGAATTCCTTCCGGATCGGGGTCATCGGGGTGATGGTGAACCAATACGGGATTTCCCATGCCGAAGGATTTTTGCACTTTTTTGAAGGCTGGGTAATCTTTGGCAGCTGCATCGCAATCCTGTTTTTGATGGCGATTGGCCTGCAACGCCTGACACGCGACCCCAAGCCCCTGTCCGAGACAATCGATCTGGATTTTGACGGCATGGTCCCCCAAGCCCGCCGGGTGCTGGATTTGGTGGCCACGCGCGGTTTGGCGATTGCGGCAGGTGTGTGCGTGGTGGTGGGTCTGGCGATGGTGCTGACCCCACAGCGTGATTTTGAGCCCATGAGCCGGGATCCCTTTTCCAGCTTTCCGCGCGAACTTGGCAGTTGGACCGGTACGCTCCAAAGCCTTGAGCCCGAAATTGAGGAGGTCCTTGCGGCCACCGATTACATCGCAGCCACCTTCCGCTCCCGCGAGGAAGTGGCGCCGGTGAACCTCTTTTCGGCCTATTATGACAAACAAACCGAAGGGGGCGGGATCCATTCGCCTGAGGTTTGCCTGCCCGCAGGTGGCTGGGAGATTTTCAGCCTTGATCCTCATACCGTCAGCTTCCCGAACACGGTGTACGGTGATTTTGAGGTCAACCGCGCCGTGATCCAAAAGGGCACCGCCCAGCAGTTAGTCTATTACTGGTTTGAGCAACGCGGCAAACGGATGACCAACGATTACTTGGCCAAGTTTTCGGTAGTTTGGGACAGTCTGACCATCAACCGCACGGATGGGGCGTTGATCCGGTTTGTCACCCCGATCCTGCCCGATGAGACCGAGGCCGATGCCGAGGCGCGGATGCAGCGGTTGATGGAACTCGCGCTCAAACGCACGCCCCGGTTCGTGCCGGAATAAGGCCCTCGGACACGGGTCGTCATCTGTGCGCCTAGACACTTCTGCGCGCGCGGCTCACACTGGGGCTATGAAAACCCCTTCGACCAAGCCTGCGTCCGCGGCCCCCCAAACACAGCGCCGCAAGCACCGCCTCAAACGTCCGCCTGCCGCGATTTTGACCCTGTTGGTGTTGATCGCGGGGGCTGAGGTGCTGCTCTCGCTGGCGCATGACTTTGGCTATGAAAACCTGCGGATCTTTTGCTTTGCCACATTGGCCTTCAATTCGAGCTATCTGACAGGCACGCCCCCGCTTTATGACGCCCAGCCGTGGGTGATGTTCTTTAGCCATGTTCTGCTGCACATCGGGCCGGTCCATATGCTGGGCAATCTGCTGACGCTGTATCTGCTGTGGTATTTGATGCCGTGGATGTATGTCACTGATTTCGTTTTGGTCTTTGTGGGCGGGGCCTTGGGGGGGGCGCTGAGTTTTCTGTGGCTTGCCCCACCTGGTAGCTTGATGACCGGTGCTTCGGGGGCGGTGGCGGGATTGGCCGCCGTATGGGGCTTGTATGAGATGTTTTTGGTGCAAAAGGGCCATATTCTGTCGATCCGCCCCAAGCGGACTGCGGTGTTGGTGGGCTTGGTGGCACTGGGCGTGTTGTTGAGCCTTGATCAGCAGTTGGGCATGGCGTGGCAGACCCATTTGGGCGGCGCCTTGGCGGGGGCAGGTTTTGGTGCGGGCCTGATCATGCGTGCCATCTGGGAAGGGCGTTATGGCCCCTTCGACCGCCGCCCTCCGTCGTCCTAGTCCCTTTTTGTCAGGCGCGCGCGCTGCTCTGAGCTGATCCGCAACACGGATCGGCCCAAGCCTATACATCCGGCTCTCCCGTATTTGCGCGCACCCGAAAAGAGGACCGGATCCATGATCTCGCTTGCCATCAACAGCCACCCGGCCAGTTTCGTAGCGTCGCTCGACGCCCCCGCTCCCAGCGAGCCAACACCGGGTGTCGCGCCCACGCTTACGGCAAGCGATGCTCTCACGGGACGTGATCTGAGCATTTTGATCAGTGGCGTGTCGGGCACACCGATGCCAAGTGTGGCATTGACCGCGCTGAGCCTTGATGGGCTGGATGTCTTAGCCGAAGCAACGGGCACCGGCCCGTGGACCTACACGGTCCCCTCTTCTGCCGATGCCCAAGACATCGCATGGACCGTCACGGCCACGAACACCGAAGGTACGGATACCGCCAGCGGATCAGAGACTATCGCAGGTGATCAAGCCGCCCCGACCATTACCGCCACCGATAGCCTCGTGGGCCGCGAGTTGAGTATTTCTGTCACCGACCTGACCGGTACGCCTGTGCCAGAGGTGACGCTGAGCAGCCTCACGCTTGATGGCACGGACATGCGCGCGGAGGCGACGGGCACCGGCCCGTGGACCTACACGGTCCCCTCCTCTACCGATGCCCAAGACATCGCATGGACTGTCACGGCCACGAACACCCAAGGCACAGATACCGCCAGCGGATCAGAGACTATTGCAGGCGATCAAGCCGCCCCGACCATTACCGCCACCGATAGCCTTGTGGGCCGCGAGTTGAGTATTTCTATCACCGACCTGACTGGCACGCCTGTGCCTGAGGTGACGCTGAGCAGCCTTACACTCGATGGCACGGACATGCGCGCGGAGGCGACGGGCACCGGCCCCTGGGCCTACACGGTCCCCTCCTCTGCCGACGCCCAAGACATCGCATGGACCGTGACTGCGACAAACACCCAAGGTACGGATACCGCCAGCGGCTCAGAGACTATTGCAGGCGATCAAGCCCCACAACTTCCCACCGTTTCGGCGGATGGTTCGGTCAATGACGTAACCCCTGAGGTTGGTGAAACCATCATTATCACACCCGGTGTCGTCCAACCCGGCGCGGGGGGGGCAGTTTCCTATGTGGCGCGCTTCCGGATTTTCCGCGCGGCGGGCACGGTGCAGGACATCACCACCGAATACGTCGTCCAACCCGAGGACGCAGGGGCGCGGATCATCGCGGAATGGCGCGGGTCTGAGACCGATAATGGCGCTGTGGCGTGGCAAATCGTACTGGATACCACTGTGGCCTCGGCTTCTGTGGGTGAAGCGCCGACGGTGATTGCCTCGGGGGAGGTGATTGACAGCATGCTCAGTGTCTCCGTGATGGAGCTTTCGGGCGCGCCTGCACCGGATGTGGCACTGACCGAGCTGAGCCTTGATGGGATGGACGTTATGGCCGAGGCCACGGGCACCGGTCCGTGGACCTATGCCGTGCCTGCCGCGGCGACCACACAAGATATCGCATGGACCGTCACCGCGACGAACAGCGAAGGCACCGATACCAACAGTGGGGCCACGACCATCGCAGGGGATCAAGCAGCCCCCACCATTACCGCCACCGATAGCCTTGTGGGCCGCGAATTGCGCATTTCTGTCACTGACCTGACTGGTACGCCTGTGCCTGATGTCGCGCTGAGCACCCTCACGCTGGATGGCATCGACATGCGCGCCGAGGCGACGGGCACCGGCCCGTGGACCTATACCGCGCCCTCCTCTGCTGACGCCCAAGGCGTCGCTTGGGCCGTGACCGCGACGAACGCGCAAGGCACCGATACCGCCAGCGGGTTCACAACCATTGCAGGCGATCAAGCGGACCCCGCGCCACAGCCCGGTGCGCTCAGCTTTGGGGCGTTGACGCCTGTGGGTCAGGGCGCGTTGCCCATGCCCGGTCTTGCGGATGGCACCTATGGCCCCTTCACCGCCACAGCCGAGCAATTGACCACCAACACCAGCCCCCTGACACCGGGCATCTACAATGTGGACAGCCAAGAGATCGTCGTCACGGCCAATGCGCTGCATGTCTCGACCGTAGAAGAGCTGAACACCGTGCGCGGGCGCGCCGATCTGGGGGGCCAAGACATCACCGTTTACCTGCGCCCGGGGCGGTACCTGAACAACGGATACGACTCGCGGTTTGATGCCAACCAGACCCCGATCACCTTTGCCGCCGATGACCCCGACCAGCCCCCAGTGCTGGAACGCTGGGTCACCCACCCGCGGACATTCACGGGCTCGGTCGCGACCAATGCCCAAGGGTATTCGTATGTTCTTGATGGGCTCACGTTTGATTTCACCGAAGAGCTGGGCAAGAACCTCGTCAATCGCCGCTACCAAGATTTGGCGCCCGGGTCTGCCATCATCCAGATGCGCACGGCCCAAGACGCGCTGGTGCGCAATTGCGATGTGACCGGCAACCTGCCGGTGTCCTCTGATGGGGGGCGGCCGTTCTCAACTGTGACCGGGATCGACACCAGCACCACCGCCACACGGGTCCGGATTGAGGGATGCACCGTGCACAACGTCGAAAGCTGCTATGGCATGCAATGTGACGGCGGCCAGCTGGTCAACTGTGAGGGGCGTGATTTCCACGGCGACTTCATTTCCTCGAACGGTCAGTTCCGCAACGGGCTGGTTGCGAACAATCACTGCTCAAGCCCGGGGTCTAACCCGACCTTCCGCCACCCCGATTGGTTTCAGGTCAACGCAGGCCACGGTCCACTGACCAACATCACGGCCTATGGCAACACGGTCACATGGGGCAATGTCGGCCGCGCAAGCTATGATAAAACCGACCCCCAAGCGCCCCGTGGCCGCGTCGTTTACACCAATGAGACAGATTATCTGGCCGCAAATGACCACGCCCGCGAGATCGTGAACGGCACCGTCACCCTGACGCCCGCCGATACATTCACGGATCTACAGTTTCTTGTGGCACCGGGCACCACGGCGACCGTCGTCCTGCCGCAATGTGCCGCCAGCGATGGCTATGGCTATTTCTGTCAGATCGTAGGCAACCGGGCGGGGGCGACGCTGGAATTCGCACTGGCCCCCGGCGACACCCATGAGGCCGGCACCCTGCCCCCGCTCAGCGGTAACCAACAGGGCTATTCCTTTGTCAGCAGCGGCGGCACGCAGTGGGCATATCAGGAACTGGGCTATCTCCAGTTCAATATCGTGGCCCGGCGCAGCATGGTGCTGGACGACACGATCACCCGCGGGCAGTTGGTCATGGTGTCCACCGCAGATGCCCCCGGCCCGGCGGGCAGCTTTAGCGCCAACCGTCAGATCACCCTGCCAGCGGGTTATCCCGGCGCGGTCCAAAGTGTGCAGCGGATTTACCCCGATGAGGGCACAGTGACCCTGCAAACCACAGGTGGTGAGCAGATCGTATTTGATGACGGCACGCCGACGGGCACGTCAGTGTCCTACGCAGAAGGCCAAGGGTACAAATTCGTCTGGGACGGCGCGCAATGGCTGGCCTATCGCGGCGCGCTGTCGTTGCAGGGGTATTTCTCGAACGAGGGGTCGGTGAATTGTACGTTCTACGGCAACATCTTTATGGGGCAGGCCGCCAATACGTTCTGGCCGGAATTGGCGATGGTCGACACCAGCGCCTACAACAATACCTTCCTCAGCTTTCCGGTGGATGGGCACCCCAAATCGCCCTCAACCGCGAAAATGCGGCTCAATGGGGCGACGGCCGCGGGACAGCACAACTTTGTGCTTAGCTCGCTGACCCGCAACGACGGGGCGCAGGATGTGGGCACATTGGTGGATGGTCTGGCCTCCGGAGGCGATATGAGCCCGCTTTTGCCCCTGTTTGGTGCGAACACATTGGATGATTTTCGCCCCGACACCCGCGAAGACGTCTTTGCCGCCGCCCGTGCCGCGGCAGGCAGTGTGTTGGATGTAGAAGGCATCGGCGCGGTTGGCCCCACGGATACGAACGGGTTCTTTAACCCCAGCACCGGCGCCCCCAACGCAAGCTTTGGCGCGCCCAAAATCACCGAAACCCTGCCCCGCCAAGGCGACCCCTTCCCTGCAAATGGGGAAATCACCCTCAGCTTTGATCAATTCATTGAGAAAGGCGCCGGGAATGTGCAGGTCTATAATGTGACCGATGGAACCGTGGCCCAAACGGTCCCGATTACGGATGCACAGTTTTGGGTGACGGGCAGCGTATTGCATTTCTTGCCCGCCACGCCGTTGCCCATCGGCAAAACGGTCGAATTGCGGATAGGGTCCGGGGTGGTCATGCCGCGGTTCTATGTGGCCAGCTTTGCGGGCCTAAGCGCGGGCGAATACCGCTGGCAAACCACAGCCATCGGGCAGTCGGATTATCAGACCGTGACCAGCACAGGCGCCTATCTGACGGGCGGCGCGCTGGCGGGGGACAAACCCGCCATCACCAAGGCGCTGATCGCGCTGCAACTGGATCAAGGCAGCGGATCAAGCGGGCGGTATGACCTGTTTGGGGTGATGGACGGCAGTTCCCCACGTGTCCGGGCCGAGATGATCGGCAGCACATTCGCCTTTACCGGCTGGGGCAACACGATCCGATTTCGCCTGACCAGCCCGATCCCCACCAACGGCATCACACCAGAGCGGTTGTTGATCTCAATCGACACGACCGCGCCGGATATGGCTTCGGGTGTGACAGCCTATTTGGGCAACACGCCGCTCACGCCTGAAAATCCGACATGGGCATCGGGGGCTAGCTTTTCACTGTCTCAGGTGGACAACCTAGAACTGCTCGCGCTCAGCGCGGCGGGACGGTATTTCCAAGGGGTGTTGGACTTTGCCTATATCGGCTTTCCAAGCAGCCTGCCCGACATCAGCCAAGCATCGGTGCGCGACAGTTTCCAATACCTCAACATGGGGCCAGATGGGTCCGGGCCTACGGGCGAAGTGCCAGAGATTTTCCTCACCGGGTTGGACAGTTGGAACGCAGGCACAAACTTGGGTGGCGGCGGCAACCTGACGCCCAACGGCACCTTTACCATCACCTAATCAGGCGAACAGCATCAGGGCCGTGTTGCGCAGCCGGTCCGGATACAGCAGCCGTTCGCGCCACAAAACCCAGCGGCGGGCAATCGCATTTTGCCCCCGCGTTGCGACGAACCGGGTGATCAGACGCAAAGCCTCGGGGGGCAGCTGATCGCCAAAAACCGTGATCACAGCCTGCGCCTGACGGCGGCGGATTTCGACCCGGCGGCGCACTTCGTACATCATCCGCAGCTTTGAGGCCGGGTAGCTAAACAACCCCACCCGCTTTTGCCCCGAGGAATTGCCCCCGTGCTGGCGGTACAGCACCGTTTTATCAGGAATGTGATGCACCGCTCCAAAACATAAAGCGACCAGCGTCGCGTACCAATCGTGGCCCGTCACTTCATCCACCGGAATATCCGTCAGGCGCTTGAGCAGGGCTGCATTAAACGCCGCCGCACAGCCCAACCCATGTGTCGAGATTAGGGCACGGGGCAACAGATGCGCTTCGGCGGGATTAATCTTTTTGAAGGTCGTATAACTAGGGTCAATCATCCCTAGATTTGCGTCGACCACATGCACATCCGATTGCACATACAGGGGCACGTCCCGGCCCAACACGGCTTCACGCCCCAGAACGGCCTGCACCAAAAGCGCGGTTTTCTCAGGCTTCCACACGTCGTCGGCGTCGCACCAACAGATAATATCGGCCTGCCCACGGGCGGCGGCCTGCCCGGTCAGAAAGGCAAAATTCGCCTTGGCCGACCCGCTGCCCTTTGGACGGCGGATCACTTCAACAGGGTTGCGAAATGCGGCCACCATTTCATCAATGATCGCGAGACTGTCATCGGTTGAGGCATCGTCACTGATGATCAGGTGAAAATCATCATAGGTCTGCTCCAACAGCGATTGCAGCAAGGCACGCAGGTGGGGGGCGTTGTTGTAAACGGCCAGCAAAATCTCAACACGGGGGGCGGTCATTCGGGCACTCCCTTTGCGGGGGCGCGCTGGTGTTCCAGCTTTCGGCCCAGATCAATCATCGGGCCCTCGAACACCTTGTAGGACAGGATTGCCGCCGCGTAGGTGATCGCAAAACACAGGCCCAACACCGTCCAATACCCCAGTGCGATATCCAATTTGCCCAGCACCGCGTTCACGCCAAAAATGATGAAATAATGGAACAAGTAGAGAAAATAGGAATAGAACCCCACCCGCGCCAATTCCGTTGAAACAACCCCCGGCGCGCCGCGCAACCACACCTCAGAGATCAAGATCACCGCACAGGTCGAAAACGCAATCGCGGTAAAAAAGAACGTCTGGCGCATTAAGATATCGGTAAAACCGACAGCCCAAAACAGCGCAGAAAGCCCAAGATAGACACCAATAAGCGCGTTTTCGCGGCCTCTCCATCGGTCTAGAAACAGCGCCGTCAGACCCCCAATCGCAATCGCATCAATGCGCGCTGGCGGGAAGTAATAGATTTTGTCCAACCCTTGGGTGTTGAGGTAATATCGCAGCACTGTAGGCGCGATGATCAGCACAATAATAAACAGCGGAAACCGTGCGCGGTTTATCCACGCCAGAATACCAAACAGAATATAGGCGAATTCTTCGACCGACAGCGACCACGTGATCGTATAGGGCACCGTTTCGACCCCATCCAAAAACACGAACCACCCCGTCAAAAACAGATAGGGTATCCAAATCCGGCTAAGCAATTCTTGCTCATAGCCCGTCACGATCGCAGCGGCCGCATATAGGGTGATAGCCGCCAGATACAGCGGCAAAATCCGAAACACCCGGCGCAAAAAGAACGCCTTCACAAAATCCGGCCGGGTGGATCGTAGCAAGAACCGGGTGATCAAAAACCCGCTCAGCGGAAAGAATATATCCACTCCATAAAACCCAAACCGCAGGAAAAATCGCGCCACCGCATCCAGATCGGCCCGGTCATAGAAAATCGCGACATGAAAGCCGAACACCAATGTGATCGCCAAGGTGCGGATACAATCCAGCGGGACTGAACGTTTTGAGAAATGCGCATTGGCCATGAAAAATCCTTCTACATGGCGCCTTTTTTGCGCGGAATGAGGGCAACAAGACGGTCGCGCAGGCGCCGCAAGGGGCCCATCACCGCCTCATGGGTGCGTTCCGCAAATGTGGGGGGCTGCAATCCGGCCACGGCGGTGGCGGGAAAATGCGACGTTACCGCCGCATCGGGCACCATGCGCCAGCCGCGCACCCGGTTTGAGACGTTCGTTTCATGCACGACCTGCATCCAAGCGGGAGGGCCGTCTATTTGCACCACAGGGCCGGTTTCATCGATGGCCATGTGATGAATGCCCGGCGCGGTGCGGATGGCGGCATCGTTGATTTCAAGGAAGCTAAAGAATGGGTTGCTGTCGTGGACCATCTTATAGACGGCCTCGCCACGCCTGATCAGCCCGTTGCGAAAATTATAGGCCCCCGGCGCGTGGCCATGGACCGCAATTTCATCATGCAAACGTTCAAAAAAGGTCGTGGCCAGCGCGTCGTCACTGTCCAGCCGCGTCGTCAGCAAAAATGGTGTGCGCGGCGCGATCTCAGAGCGGATGGAATCCTGCCAACCGGTTTTGCCAAACATCGGAGTGTAGAACGCACGGAACGCAAACACCTTTTGCAGGGTCGCAATCCGGTCTTTGAATTCTTGGGGGGTGTCGATGTCAAAATAGATCACCCAGTCAAAATCGTGGCTGGTTTGGGCGGCCACCGAAGGCAGGCAATATTGCTCAAACAGATCGAACCGCCCCTCCAGCCAGCCGGGCTGGGTCCGAATGGAAAATTCACGCCCCGGAGTGGCCAGATTAAAGCGAGTCATCAAAACATGGTGAAAGGGCGCATCCCCCCGCCCGGGATTAGCCTCAGCCTGAGACCCGCTATTGGTGCCCTCGTCAGAGGCAGTGTCGGGGATCTTCATCGTGACCTCACTTCAAGTTTTATGCTCACAACCCTATCCATCGGCAAAAATATTAAATACTTAAGGGTAATAATTTATTAACGTTAATTTATGCGCTCCCCAAAGAAGAGCAAGTATCGAATGAAACCCTGCTTATCCCTTTGTGATGTGCCAGTCGCCCGGAATTCAGGCCCTTTGCGACATCAAAAGGCAGTTGTGGCGTGAGACCCACAGGTTTCTCTCAGGCGGTGACCCCGCCCTGCGTTCTGGCCAACGCCCCGCTGCCGTGGATGGCCAAAATCGCCATCATCGCGATGATCATTCCTGCCAGTTTCAGTATCGGGCCTTTGGCGCTCTCTCCCTCGCGGCTGATGTTTTTGGTGCTGGTTCCGTTTCTCACGATTAACCTTCTACGCGGCAAATATGGCAAAGTTCTGCCCGTCGACGTTTTGGTGTTTCTCAATATTCTCTGGCTGACGATTTCGATTTTCGTCAACAACCCGGCGGAGGCTGTGCAGTTCACGGGGTCCACTGCGGTGGTGGTGCTCGGGGGGTATCTGACCGCCCGCGCCTCTATCCAAACAGCCGAGCATTTCGCGTCTTTGTGCCGTTTCTTGGGCTATGTCGTCCTGCTGAGCCTGCCATTTGCGCTGTTTGAAGCCCTGACCAAACAGATGATTATCATGCAATTGGTCGACCGGTTGCCCGGGATGAATGTCTTTCCTCGGGCCACCCATGAACAGCGCATTCCGGGGCTGTACCGGGCGCAATTCACCTTTGTGCACCCGATCCACTACGGCTTTTTCTGCGCACTGGTGTTTGCGATGGTGCTGAGCGGGTTGAAGGGCGCGATTTCCTCGGGCGAGCGGTGGATTTTGGGTGGCGCGGCGGCGTTTTGCAGCTTTTTGTCGTTGTCGAGTGCGGCTGTTCTGACGATCGCGGTGCAGTTTGCCCTGATCTTGTGGGCCCGCGCGACGGTGAACGTGAAAAACCGCTGGACCATCCTGATCACCGGGCTGACGGTGATGTATATCATCCTCGACATCGCCTCGAACCGGCCCGCGCTGATTGCGGTGATTTCACGGCTGTCGTTCAACCAAGCCACAGTGCAAATCCGCCAGCGGTTGTTTGAGTTCGGCACCGAGCAGATCGGCAAAACCCCATGGCTGGGCGTGGGATACAACGACTGGGGCCTGCCCCCTTGGATGAGCGGCAGCATCGACAACTTTTGGCTATTGCAGGCGTTGATCTATGGGATGCCCGCTCTGCTTGCGCTGGCGGCGGCGTTTATTGGCGGCACGTTTCTGGTCGCCCGTCGCCCGCTACAGCCCAACAGCCCGATGCGCGATTTGCGGCTGGGGTGGGTGTTTATGATGGTCGGGATGAACCTGACGCTGGCCACTGTGGCCCTGTTTTCGGTCATGTATTCGATGGCGTTTTTCATCTTTGCCAGCGGGCTTTGGATCATCGCGCAAAAACAGATTGAGCCCGAGGAAAACGCCCCGCAGGAAGCCCCCGCCCCCACGGGCACGCTGTATTCCCGCTTTGCGCCCAAGGCCCGCGGCACCGGGGCCAAGATCACGCCTCGCGATCCCGCCCCCACCACGCCCCGGCCCGCCACACGCTATGCCCGCGTGCTCAACCCAACTTCGCGCAAGCAGGGCTAGGGAATGGTTGACCTGTTCATTCGCGCCCGTGCTCTCGTGAACCGGCTGTTGCGGCGATACGGGATGCAAATCAGCCATCCGCCCCAGCCCCTACCGCGCAAGCTGTGGCTGTTTTGGGCACAGGGAGAAGCATCCGCCCCCCAAATCGTGCAAACCTGCATTGCCTCATGGCGCGCACATCATCCCAATTGGGACGTCACCGTCATCACCGCCGAGACTTTGCCCGATTATCTGGCGGATATCTCGTTTGGTCCGGATGTGTCATGGGCGCATAAATCAGACCTGCTGCGCCTACGCCTGTTGCAACAACACGGCGGCGTCTGGGTTGATGCGACCTGTTATTGCGCACGACCCTTGGATGAGTGGTTGCCCCCCCTGATGCAGGCCGGGTTTTTCGCGTTTCATCGCCCCGTCGCAGGGCGGATCATGGGCAATTGGTTTATTGCGGCGGCCCCCAGCAACCCTATCATCGCCCATATGACGGACCTCGTGACCGCGTATTGGCGCCGTCATGACCAGGCCATCAACTACTTCTTTTTTCACTACATGATGGAGTGGAGCATCCTGACAAACCGCCAGTTTCGCGCCACATGGCGGCTCATGCCAAAACTCAGCGCGGATGGCCCCCACACCGTCTACGCCGCCGGGCGCGCGGGACAAACGCACATCCCCGCAGAAGTGCTGGCCACCCTGCCCCTGCATAAACTCAGCTGGAAAGAAGACCTCCCCCCGCCGCTATTGGCGCAAATCACGGGCGGCACCAATCCGCCGAAAACCCCCTAATGTGCGCCTGTTTCATGCCAACCGCTCTTGCCCCTAGCTTGCCTGCTCAGACCCGCGCCGCTACGCTGAGCCATCGCCAAAGACGCGGCCATCACGGGGCCACAGGGCCGTCACACGGGGGCCATACCACTGCAATAGTGAAAGAGTGGCCCCCCTTACAGGGCGCCACACCGGCCCGATCAGAACGAAAGCACGCGCCATGAAAGACACCGTTGCCTCCAAAGTTGACGCGTCCGCGCAGCAGGCTGTGCACAAACAAGACCGTTCTCGGGTGGGGCGGTTTCTGCGGTTGATCGGGGCGGCGGTGGACCCACGGGCCTGGGCGCATCTGATCAAGATCGTGAACTACTACAATTACACCCATGTCGCCCCCCGCCGCGCCGCACATCTGGGGCATGATGTGCGCCTAAGCCCCACGGTCAGCCTGTCAAACCCCAGCAACGTGCACATTGGGGATCGGGCGCGGATCGGGGCGGGCTGTAATCTTTGGGGTGGGCCAAGCTCAGGACGCATCGTGATCGGGACGGACGCCCTGTTTGGGCCCAACGTGATGATCACGGCCGCAAGCTATCGCATCCATGACGGCAGCCCCGTAACCAAACAGCCGATGAAAGAGGCGGATGTGATTTTGGGCCATGACGTTTGGGTGGGCTATGGCGCAGTCATTTTGGCAGGTACTACAGTTGGGGATGGCGCGATTATCGGGGCCAACGCCGTGGTGCGCGGAAACGTCCCCCCAAATGCCATCATAAGCGGAAATCCCGCCACGCAAACGGGCACTCGCAATCCCGATCGTCCGGGCGCCCCCAAATCAGACCTCTAGACCACCCACGCCAAGCCGCAGGTTAGTACCCCGCCAACCAATCGTGGCGCGCGGCCCAGATGGCGGCCCATTTTGCCGCCCCCTCTCGCTTGCCCAGCCACCCCAAAGGGCGGCTTGCCCCATACCGCAGCGCGCCCCACAGCCACATCAAAAACAGCCCCCATGGGACCAACGCGCGGGGCCAATGGTCCCGGATCAGGGTGGCGCGGGCCTTGGCCACCATCACGACCTTGCGCGCCAGTTTGCCAGAGGACGCGCCCACAATATGCATGATCTGCGCGTCGGGGGTGATTGCAGGGCGGTAGCCCAGTTTGGCGGCACGCAGGCACAGGTCAGCCTCTTCGCCGTACATAAAGTACTTCAGGTCAAACCCCCCAAGGGTCTGCCACAAATCTGTGGGGATCATCAGAAAACATCCCACCACGATGTCCACCTGCCGCACGCTGTCGCGCGGCCAGCCGCCGATGCCTTCGGGGTTGAACACGGCTGAGTTGGGAAAAGCACTGCGCAACCCGGTGGCCGCACACAGGGCCGACCACGGCGTGATCTTGTTCCAGCACGATGCGATGTTCAGGGTGCCATCGGGAAATACCGTACGCCCGCCCGTGATGCCCGCCTGCGGATGGGCCTTGGCAAAGGCCATCAGGTTGTCCACCGCGCCTGCGTGGACTTCGGTATCGGGGTTGAGCAGCAAAATCCACGGGGTGGTGGCGGCCTCGGCCACGACGTTGTTGGCCTTGGCAAAGCCAAGGTTTTCCGCGCTTGCGATCAAATCGACTTGGGGAAAGGCCGCTGCAATCGCCTGCGCCGAGCCATCCTCGCTTGCGTTGTCATAGACCACGCAGCGAAAGGCCGTGTCGCGGGTCGTGGCATAAAGCGTCTCAAGGCATTTGAGGGTCAGGGCGCGGGTATTGTAGCTGACGATGATGATGGTCAATTCGGGGGGCTGGCTCATATCGTGCGCCCCATCGCCTGGGCGAGCATCCAAACCCCCCGCCGCACCCGCAGGCGCATCAACGTGGCAATGCCTGCCAAACGCTCGCCCCCGCTGAGCCCGTCAAAACGCACAATACGCGCGGCATGCACCACCGCCGACAGCGGCATGGCCAGCGCGCGCAGAGCCCATGTGATCCGCGCTTTGGGGCGGCTGCCGCCCAGCCCATACATTTCTTGGGTCAACCGGCGCCATTTCTTGGCCAGTGCGGGCCAGTCCTGCCGCGAAGGGTGGGCCACCACCAGCGCATCGTCGTACCGCAGGCTTGCCCCCGCCGCGACCGCGCGGCGGCACCAATCCACGTCCTCAGACAGACCCGTCACAAACGGCCCCGCCGCCAGATAAACCGCACGCGTCGTCACAAGGTTCGCAGTGACCGAGAACCCTTTGTGCGCGATGTAGTCGGATTGCTTGAAGGCAAAGACCTCCTCAAACACTTCCGCACCGGTGCGCGGCGGCGGGGTTTCGTGAAACACATCAATCCGCCCCCCGATGACCGCATCCTGGGCCTGCACCGCGCAGGCCCGCGCCAGCCAACCGGGACCGGGGACGCAATCCGCATCTAGAAAAATCAGCCCCGGCGCAGTGGTCACCTCAACCCCCTTATTGCGGGCAGGTCCTGCGCCCTTTTCGGGCTGGGTGACAAACCGCACGCTGGGAAACTGTGCCGCCACCGGCCCCATATCCATGGGCGAAGCATTGTCGGCCACCACCACCTCAACCCCGCCGCATACCTGCGGCAGCAGCGCATTCAGACACCGCCCCAACCGGTCGGTGTCGTTGTAATGCGGGATGATGACCGCATGGGTCAGGGGGGCCACAGCCCCGGTCATTTTTCCATCACGCGGGTGTAGGCCGCGATCAGGGTGTCCACCTGATGATCCCAGCTGAGTTCCGTTTCGACCCTATCCCGCCCATATCTCCCCATCTGAGCGGATTTTTCCGGGTCATCAATCAGCGACAGGATCTTGGCCGCCATATCCGAGGTGTCGTTTGAGGCCGCATAAAGCGAAGCCTCTTGCGCCGAATACCGCCCCTCGGTCACGTCAAACTGCACAATGGGTTTTTCAAACGCCATGTATTCGAGAATTTTGTTCATGGTGGATTTGTCGTTCATTGGGTTCACCCGGTCCGGGTTCACGCAGACATCCGCGTTCGACAGCACATCAAACAGCACATCATCAGGCGCGCGGCCGGTGAATGTGACATGCTCCGACAGACCCAAATCTTGGGCCATCGCCTGCAAATCCGCCAAAGCGGGTCCGCCCCCCACCAGAACGAACTGCACATCGCGCCCCTGATCGATGATGATCTCGCGCGCGGCCTCTAACAGCAGGTCCAACCCTTCTTGGTCGCCCATTACACCCACATAACCCACCATATGCGCGCGCCCCTTGTGCCATTCCCGCGAGGGGGGCATTTTCTTGAGCCGCGTCAGATCGGGGCCCGAGCGGACCACAAACACATCCTCAGACACCTTTGAGCCACGGGTCAGCGCGATCTCGCGGTAGCTTTGGTTGGTCGAAATCACCACATCAGCTGCGCGAAAATTCAGCCGCTCAAACAGCACCATCAGCTTCCAGAAAAAGCCGCGCTTGTTGAACTTGGCCTCATACAGTTCGGGGTTGATGTCGTGGTGGTCGAAAATATAGCGCTTACCAAACAGCTTGAACGGCCACGCGATCAGAAAAATCAGATCCGGCGGGTTACAGCCTTGGATCGTGTCAAACCCGTGCTTGCGCGCAATTTTCAACGCCAGCCGCATTTCGTGCCACAGGGCCGCGCCGTATTCGAGCAAATAGCCAGAGGCCCCCTTGGCATCAAGCGGCAGGGAATGGCGATAGATATGGACGCCGTCGATTTCCTCATATGCTGCCTCATAGCCCTTGCCCGTGGGGCAGATCACCGCGACCTGCGCGCCGGCGGCCGTCAGCGTGCGGCATTCGTGCCAGACCCGGCGGTCAAACGGCAGGGGCAGGTTTTCGACGATGATCAGGACCTTGCGCCCCGCAAGGGGCTGGGCAGTGCGGGCGGCGTTCATGCGTGGGGTGGCAAAACTCTCGCTCATGACAGGCTCCCCAGATCAAGGGTGTCCACACCATCAGGCAGGGTCAGCTGTTTGGCGGTGGCGTTGTTGACCAAAATGCGGGCGTATCCCCCGGCCTCGGCCTGCGCGCGGCTGACCAACAGCCGCTCAAGGCTGGGCAACTGGCTGTACGCATACCCAAGGTTGGCCCCCACCAGCATGTCGGCCTCAATCGCGGGGTCATACACATCCAGCGCGATCCCTGCGCCCAACAGTTTGCGCGCCAAATCCACGTTGGGGCTTTCGCGCAGATCATCGGTGCCCGCCTTGAACGCCAAGCCCACCATCAACACCCGCGCGCCCGGCTCCAGACCGGCGGCGGCGTATTCAAACAGCCGGTGTTTATGTGCCTCATTGGATCGCAACAGACTGTCGACCAGATGCAGGTTCGCCCCCACATCCGCCCCAATATGCTGCAACGCGCGCACGTCCTTGGGCAGGCACGACCCCCCAAAGGCCCCACCGGGGCGGGTATAATAGGGCGAAATGTTCAACTTGGTGTCCGAGACGAAAATCTCATGGGCGGTTTTCGCCGACACCCCCAAGGCCAGACAGGTGCGCCCGATTTCATTGGCAAAGGCCACTTTGACCGCGTGCCATGTGTTGTCGATGAACTTGGTGATCTCTGCCTCGCGGAAGCCCACGTTGAACACCTGCGCCTCGATCCCTGCGTTCAACTGATCCATCGCCGCATTGGGCTGGCCATCATGAGTGCCGATCACGATCTTGGGGGGGTGGAAGTAATCCAGCACCGCCGATCCTTCGCGCAGGAACTCGGGGTTATAGACCACCTGCGCCTGTGACGGCACATCATCCAGCACCGAGGCCAGCACCGGCAACACCAGTTCATCCACCGTGCCCGGCCGGAACGTAGAGCGGTAGGCAATCGCCAAGGGCGCCCCAGTCCGCGGGCGTTTGGCCAAGGCTTGGGCAATCTGGCGGGTTACATCCGCCACATACCCCATGTTGTGTGATCCATCCGCCGCCGACGGCGTGCCGACACAGACAATCCCCAAATCCGCGCCCTCTAGCGCGTCGCCAATTTCGGTGCGCGCCTCAATCAGCCCCTGCGCCAAACCGGTTTGCAGCATCTCGGCGACCTGCGGCTCGATGATGGGGGTTTTGCCGGCGTTGATGGCATCCACTTTGCGCTTGGACACATCCACCCCGATGACAGTGTGCCCTTGGCTGGCGATACAACAGGCCGCCGTAAATCCAACGTACCCGAGGCCAAAAATTACAATCTTCATACTTTAAACGCGCCCTCAATATCGGTTTTTAAAATTCTTTGACATGGAAACCATGCACTTTGGGGCGTGCCTTGTCAGGATTAGCCCCTTCAATACTGCAAAAAACGTACCATCTGAGCCAGAATAAGGGCAGGTTAGAGGCGTTATAAAGGCGTGTTTCTGCGTCGCGGCGGAACACATCGCCAGTCGGCGGGATATGGCCCACCCCTATGCGTGGGGTTTGCGCCGCAGTTGCGCAAAACCGGTGCCCGGCGGCTGGACCTGTGGCCCCATCGTTTCTAATAAAAACAAAGGCCTCCTGATTTGGGGGCAAAAAGTAATTTTAGAATTGGCTCCCAAGCCGCCCTTACGAAAGACGTTCTTATGCCCCTGATGCGTGCAGGCTCTCAATTGCTCTATTATGCCCATGTGCCCAAATGCGCGGGCTCGGCGTTGGAACATTACTTGGCCGCGCGCTTTGGATCTTTGGCCTTTGTGGACACCGCCTACCTCAGCCACAGCCACCCGTGGACCCAGACCTCGCCCCAACATATGGATCGCCACGCGTTGGCCCAGCTGTTTCCCGCAGGGTTCATCGACGCCAGCTTTGCCGTGGTGCGCCACCCCACCGCGCGCATCATCAGCGCATGGCATTTCCAGCTAGAGCAGGAAAAGACGGTCCCCCAAGGCATGACGTTTTCGGATTGGCTGACGGATTTGCCGCTGCAATGGGCCCAAACCCCCTACGCCTATGACAACCACACCCGCCCCATGAGCGAGATCGTCCCCGCCGATGCGGCCGTGTTTTACCTTGAACACGGGCTAGAGGCGATCATCCCGTGGCTCAACATGGTTGTGGGTGACACAAATGGCCCCACCGAAATCACCCAAGTCAACGCCCGCCGCAAGAAGGCCAAAACCCCCGCCAAAACCAGCCCCAGCGCCGGGGATCTCGCGCTAATCGGAGAGATATTCGCACAAGATTTTGAGCGATTTGGCTACCGGCTTGAGGATGAGGCAGCCCCCCAAGCCAACGGCCACCCCTGTCCCATCCCTGGCCTGCCCACAGGCGGCGCGCAATCTGCCCCAAGCCCCAGCCTCGGCGCCCGAGCGGCACAGTTGATCGGCAAAATCCGCAACAGGTTGTAGCCGGGGCGTTCCATCCCCGCCAAGCGCCCTGCGCGGCATTGGATATGGCGCCCCCCCCCCCCACAAAAAACCTGGGCTGGACACCAGAAACCAGCTTTGCAGACCTCGTCACCGAGATGGCCGCCGCGGATTTGGCTGAAGCCCGCGCAGAAATGCGATAAGGGGCATATTCAGAGGTTTCCGGCCTCGGTCCTTGCGCCATGACACGGCGGGAACGGGGCCAACATCTCAAACCTTAGCCCCAAAGAGCCCCATACCCCGGATACGACCCTCAATCTAAATCCGTTGTGGCGTCTTTTTCCGGCGTCTCATCGCTCACTTTTTGGCGCGCTCATTTGGGCGTCTTGACAAGTTTGTGCGGGGGCCTGTTGATTTATAGCTCTGTTTCTAAACCAAAATTATCGCGTGCCTCCGGGCCCTCCAATTTGTGTCACAAGAGAGATATGTCATGCGCCCAACTGTCTTTTTGCACCGTACCTTTGTTGCCAGCCTGCTTGCTGGCGCGCTCGCTCTGCCTGCGCAGGCCGTCCCCCTCACCCCGGGCAGCAGCCTTGATCTGACGGATTATGATCTGTTCGGCGTGGCAGCCGGTGATCCCGATTGGTTCGGGACCGAGCTAAGCACAGTCACCCAACGCGCGCGTGAAACGCGGGACGGCTTTGTCGATGGCGTCGGCGTCGTGCCGGACTTGTATGATGTATCCGCCGGGATCACCTCGACTGTGTCGCGCACGGCCAGCGGGCGGTTGGTGTTCGACATCGCCCCCTTCGCCAGTGACGCAAGCTTGGCAGGCGGCTTCAATAATGGGGCACAGCTGTTCCGGATGAGCGGGTTTGCGGGCTATGCCATCGACTTTGCCTGGAGCGATCCCAAAACGCCGATGCATCTGCTGGCCCCCGGGATTTCGCTGTCCGCCGACGGCGATGAAATCACGATCGACATGCTGGCCCCCGATATCGCTTCGGCCACCCCCAAGTATGAAAGGTTTCTCTTTGCGGTGGATGCGACGGATTTCCGCCTCACCGGAGAGGGCGAGGTCGATATCGTCATCGACAGTTTCGGGACCACCTCTCGCGCGCTCACCGGGTTTCCGATGCCCGCTGTCATCCCCCTGCCCGCCTCGGGGCTGGCGTTGATCCTTGGTCTCATGACGCTTGGCGCAATGCGGCGGCGCCCGGTAGCCCCCGTGGCCTAGCGCAAACACCCCAAAAAACACTGACACCCCGGCGACGTTAGGTCGTCCGGGGTGTCAGGCCACACACACCTCGTGTGGGTTCCGTTTATTCAAAGGAGTTGGGGAGAATGAGACGGACGGAACCCAAAGGGAGAGAGGGAGGAGAGAGGTGGAATGTGTGGATCGGGGCGCACCCAAATATGCGCGCACCCCGAGAGCTTAGAGATTTTGTCTTAGTTCACACTGTCGTCCGATGCGCGGTCAGCGATGATCCCGGCCAGCTCAGCCACTGTGTAGCCACCAGCATCGACACCCAAGGACGCTGCCAATTGCACGTGGCCACCGGTCACGCCGCGGGTTGAAGCGCGGGCTTCGTCAACGCTTTTGATCGGAAAGTCGATGTCGTCGTCGCTGGCGTTGTTGGCGATGACTTGGGCCAGTTCGAACACCGAAGGTCCGCCTTGAACACCGCGGGTCGAGAACGATGTCTCACCGGCGTTGCCAACTTTGAAGCTGACGCCATCATCGGAGGCTTTGTTCGCTTTGATCTGCGCCAGCTCAGAGAGCGTGTACTGGCCGGCGTCAACGCCGAGGGAGGCTGCCAGTTGGTCGTTTGCGAAAGCAGGAGCAGTGAATGCGAGTGCGAGAGCGGCGGAAGCGATAAGAGTTTTCATTGTGTTAGTCCTTTGTGTGTGTGCCCGGCGATGCGCCGTTTTGGCATTTGAGAGTGTGTTGCCCGGTGTGGGCGGTTTGTGTGAGGCGGTGTGTTTGCCGCCGTTCGATGAGTTAGATATACGGCTGTGAAATGCGCTCATCAATGCACGGAAGCGTGAGAATGACGTATATAAGGTGCGCTTATGCACATACCTTTATTGTCTCCGCACCGCCCTCACGCCGGCGCGATCAACCCTCCAGATCGCGTGAGCAAACTGCCGATTTTGTAACATTTGGGTGCCGCTGCCGGGGGCACTGTCCCAAACACCCCACATCAAAAAAGCCGCCCCCCCTAGGGAAGCGGCCTGCACACGAGAATAAGCCCCCCCACCAAACCGGAGGCCGCCACCACGTGGATTTTTCGTGCATGTATATAGTGGGCGGACAGGACGGGGCGCGATGCAGGATCACAGAGCCCCATCAGGCGCCCGGCTCAAAGGGGGGCTAGGCCTCGCCCTTGCCCTTCACAAACCCAAGGAACGCCGCCTCAGCGGAGCGCAACCGCGGCCGGCCCGAGGCATGCCAATAGCCGCGCCACTCCGCCTCTAGGGCATAGACATCCCAACCGGGGGCCAAGGCGCGGGCCTTTTCCAGCGTCGCAGGCGACAGGCTCGGCCCGCCCTGCCCCGCGACCTCGCGCTCGATCATCCGCGCCCGCGATGAAAAGCGGATTTTGTCGCCCTCGATCTCTTCGATGTGGTAATCGGGCAGCGGGTCGGCGGCGATCATCTCACGGACCATGGCGCGAAACACCCGCCGGGGCGACGCCGAGCCCGACTTTTTCAGAAGCACATCCACCGAAATCACCCAAGCCTCTTGGCGCCCGCAATGTTTGCGCGCGATCTCATAGAGCCGCCGCTCCAGCGGCTTGCGCAGGGAAAAATACTCACGGCTCAGCGTCAGTACCGATTTTGACAGCACCGCCTCATACAGCCACTCCGACAGCGTCACCGCCACCGATACCATCCGCCCCCCCCGCGAGGCGCGCACAATTTCCCACCGCTCAATCAGGCCAAAGCCACTGGTGATCTCGCGGCCGCCGACTTCGATATTGGTGGTGATCCGAGTGCCGGCCAGCCGCTCAAACGCGTCGCGCAGCCGCCGGTAGGCATCGCCCGAGGTTTCGCGCCCCGTGGCCACCAACAGATCGTGAGCCCGCAGATGCAGCGTGCGCGCCGTGGCCCGCCCCGCATTAACCGCCGCCATCAGTTGGCTGATGCAAAAGATCAAGATGTCCTTGTCATGGATCGTCGCCAATCCGCGCACACTGGGGGTGACGGTGATTTCGGTATCATTATGCACATAGCTCAGGATCCGGCGGTCTGGCCGCGTGCTGAGCGAAAAGAGGGGATGCTCCATCGATGCGAGGTCATCCTTGGGGATGGCGCTCAAGACATCACATACGAAGAAGCCTCCGCCGGAAGCGGGGGTTAGGGTCGTCACTGTCTGGCTCACTGCTCGGCCTCCTCCCCGATCCTAAGGATCAAGGGGCGACTCATTATCGTGGTTTTAGTGACACCCACCCTAGAGTTATCCACAACACCTGTGAACCCCGACCCGCCCCCTGCGCGTAAATCTATCGGGGGATCAGAGTCGCCTGTGCGTGGTTTCAGAGTCGCTTTAACGTGGGTTCAGAGTCACCCCCCCAAAAAAAGCTCAACAAGAATAATCCTTTGCACACCAGATTTAGAGGCGTAACACATAGATAACACAAATCTAACAGACACTCTTTAGCCACACACCCAGACCCACTGTTGGAATTTGCTAAGAAAATCAGAGAAAAACATCGCCACTTGCTGTCTTTTCTTCCATGTGCCGTGTTTTTGCGTATACTGGGCAAAACACAATACATCGGCAGGACCCAAGGAGTATGTCACGCATGTTACCTCCTTATTTCAATATCGACCCAGATGCGGCCTTGGCCGAATTGGACGCCCCCGTAGGCAGCGCAGGGTTTGCCAATATCGCCGGGGCCTGTGCCCAAGGTCGCAATGATCTGGCCTCTCGCGGGTTGAACGCAGAGGGGCAAAAAACCCTCCGCCTGTTCTCCACATGGGAGATTACCCGCTATCTAATCCCCGTGGCCCAAGCCCACTTTCGCCGTGTCCTCAAATCCCATCCCGATCTGCCCCAAGGCACATCTGAAACCGAAGGCGGCGCCAAGTGGTTCACCCTTGATGAGGTCCTGCGCCTGCGCGCGCATTTCGCCCAAGAGGGATCAAAGGCCAAAGAATACCTGCCCTACCGTCCCGCAGGATTGCCTGCCAAAATGGTGGCCGTCGCGAATTTTAAGGGCGGGGTTGGCAAAACTTCAACGGCGGCGCATTTGGCGATGTCCGCCGCCCTTGATGGCTACAAGGTCCTGGTGATTGACCTCGATAGCCAAGGCTCCATGACATCGATCTTTGGCGGCAAAGTTGAGGACGAATGGCAGACCGTGTTTCCGTTGTTGGCGCGCCACTACGCAGAACACCTGCAATCCGACAACCAGCGCCGCGTAGACCGGGGCGAGGCGCCCGTCCCCATGGACGACACCCTGACCGAAGCCTTGGGTGTCGGCACGCGCGATCTGATCCAATCCACCCATTGGCCCAATATCGACCTGATCGGGGCGCAGCTGAACCTGTATTGGGCTGAGTTCCAGATCCCCGTCTGGCGGATGGCCGGGCGCGGGTGGAAGTTGTGGGATGCCCTGACCGACCGGCTTGAGGCCGACGGTGTGCTGGACACCTATGACCTGATCTTCATCGACACCCCCCCTGCCCTTGGCTACCTCACGATCAATGGGTTGGCTGCGGCGGATATCCTGTTGGTGCCCCTTGGTGCGTCTTTCCTTGAGTTCGACAGCACGGGGCGGTTTTTCGACATGCTCCATTCCACCTTTGCCTCCATCGAAGAGGGCGAAAACATCGCCGCCCGCGCCCTTGGCCGGCCTGAGATGGCGTTTGAGTGGGATGCTGTGCGCGCCGTTTTGACCCGCCACGACGAAAGCCAGCAGGCGGAACTGGCCGCATTGATGCAGGCCTATCTTGGTAAAACACTTTCGCCGCACCGTCAGGGGTTCACAGCCCTGATCGGTCAAGCGGGTGAACAGGTGTCAGGCATCTACGAGGCCGATTACCGCGACTTTAACCGTGAAACCTATGCCCGTGGCCGCGAAACCTTTGATGCGACCTACGCCGCCTTCAAAAAGCTTCTGCTGGGGGTGTGGCGCCGCGATGAACTGGCCATGCAGCAGGCTGCGGAATGAGCACGATCGCCGCCTTCGACCTGCCTCAGCCAGCGCACCCGTCAAAATAGACCCTAACCAAGGCATTCTGAGGCGGAAGAAACCCCTAGGCGCAGTCTTTGCTCCCCGCTAGGCTTCGCCCCCGATCCAGGAGGACACCCAAATGGCCAAACGCAAACGTCTCAGCCCCGC